>JAZOSS010000047.1:0-10462 GCA_045657205.1 Eubacteriales bacterium | reverse complement strand
ACTATGCATTTTACGACTGCGACGGCCTTACACAAATAACGATACCGGACGGTGTTACAAGTATAGGTGAACTTGCATTTTCCTTCTGCCCAAATCTTACACAAATAACGATACCGGACAGTGTTACAAGTATAGGTAACTAAGCATTTTACGAATGCAAGGGTCTTACACAAATAACGTTACCCGACAGTGTTACAAGTATAGGTGACCGTGCATTTTACTCCTGCATAGCTCTTACACAAATAACAATACCGGACAGTGTTACAAGTATAGATGATTGGGCATTTATAGACTGTACAAAGCTTCAAACGATAAATTTTACCGGCAGTGAAGAACAGTGGAATCAAATAACTAAGGGAGTAAAATGGGACAAAAATACCGGTAAAGACGTCGGCGGATATACAGTAAAATTCGGTGCATAAATAATAAAAGAGCTTCGTATGAGGCTCTTTTAATTTGCCTTCCTCCGAGAGGAGAGGTGATGTAGTTGTGCTTACACAACTACGGAAGGAGCCTGCGTTACGATATCATTTTACTGAATTTTATCGTTACGCATTCTCCCTCAGTCTCGCTTTGCTCGACAGCTCCCTCCCGGAGGGAGCCATATCTAAGCCTTTGCCCTACGTTACTTTTTATCCGTTAGGTAATATGCCGACTTCGTCAGCGTGAGAGTTGTTTAAATGTATCATACGCCTGACACGAATCGTCGGGGACGCCTATCTGTACAAACATCATTATTTTAATTTGCTTCCGATATACAAAAAGGGACTGAACACGCGTTCAGTCCCTGTATTGTCTTAATCAGAAAAGATCGTTTTGATTAGCTGTTTTTATGCCTGCGCCTGCAAGTATTGCGGCGGCTTTCTGGTTATCGTCAACGCGGAATATCATATACGCACCCGCTTTATCGGAGAGGAATGCGTAAGTGTATTCAACAGCAACATCGCCGTCGGAAAGAATTTCAAGAATAGATGCAAGGCTTCCGGGCTTGTCGGAGATCGCAGCGGCGAGAACGTCGTTTACGATAGTGATATAACCGCCTGCTTTGAGCGCCTCGTTTGCTTTTTCGGGATCATCGCAGATTATACGCAAAATGCCGTAATCCTGCGTATCTGCGATAGAAAGAGCCTTGAGGTTTATATTATGCTCTGCAATATATCTTGTAGCACGAGCAAGAACGCCTTTTTTGTTTTCAATGAAAACGGATATCTGTTTTACGCTCATATCTTTTCTCCTTTATTTCAATCGTGCAGTTTTCTCTTGTCTATAACACGTACGGCTTTGCCTTCGCTTCTCGTAATTGACTTGGGAGCAACGAGGTGTACCTTGGGGTTGATTCCGAGCATTATCTTAATTGCGTTTGCCAACGACTTTTCTTTAGAGGAAAGGTCTTTTACGGTATCCGAGAACTGTTCGGGAGTAAGCTCGACGTATACGTCAAGAGTATCATTGTTCTTTTCTCTGTCAACTTCGATAAGATAGTTTACGGAGTATCCTTCTTTAATAAGTACGGCTTCGATCTGTGAGGGGAATACGTTTACGCCTCTTATGATAAGCATATCGTCGCTTCTGCCCATAGGCTTGCTCATCTTTATAAGCGTACGTCCGCAGGAGCATTTCTTTCTTGAAAGAACGCATATATCTCTTGTTCTGTAACGGAGAAGCGGGAAAGCTTCTTTGTCAAGGCTTGTAAATACAAGCTCACCCTTTGAGCCTTCGGGGAGAACTTCGCCTGTTTCGGGGTCGATTATTTCTGCAAGGAAGTGGTCCTCGTTGATGTGCATACCCGATTGTTCTTCACACTCAAAAGAAACTCCGGGGCCGCTTGTTTCGGTAAGACCGTAAATGTCGTACGCCTTGATTCCGAGTGATTTTTCTATATCACGGCGCATTTCTTCCGTCCAGGGTTCAGCACCGAAAATTCCTGCCTTCAGGTCGATATCGTCGGGGGTAAGCCCCATTTCTTTAAGCGTTTCGCCTAAGTAAGCCGCGTAAGAGGGCGTGCAGCAGAGGATCGTTGCGTGAAGATCCTGCATAAACTGTATCTGACGTTCCGTGTTTCCCGATGACATGGGAAGCGTAAGACATCCGACCTTGTGTGATCCGCCGTTAAGACCGGGGCCGCCTGTGAAAAGACCGTAACCGTAAGCTACCTGGCAAACGTCCTCGTTCGTTCCGCCGACAGCGACGATAGCACGTGCACAGCATTCTTCCCAAAGATCAACGTCTTTTTGTGTGTAGAAGGCTACGACACGGCGGCCGGTCGTTCCGCTTGTTGACTGTATTCTGACACAGTTTTTAAGATCGGTTGCCAAAAGACCGTAAGGATAAGCGTCACGAAGGTCTGCTTTCGTTAAAAAAGGAAGCTTGTGAAGGTCGTCCACTGATTTTATATCGTCGGGCGTAACACCCTTTTCATCCATAAGATCACGGTAATATTTAACGTTATCGTAAACGTGTTTTACTTGTTTTACGAGCTTTTCGTTTTGAATTGCCCTTATTTCGTCAAGTGAGGCGCACTCGACCTCGGGCTGGTAATATTTCGGCATAACTGCCCCTCCTTTGATGTCCCGGCAAAAGTCGGATACTTTATAAATCTATTATATACCCGCAGTTTATCTTTGTCAATAAAAGTTAGTTAAAAAATCAAAATTCGGGGGTATATTCGCATTTAATTTCTTCGTATGATGCGCGTTTTATTTTTAAATCTCTGTATGCAACGCGTGTGCAGTACGCCTCAAAACCCACTTTTCCGAATATCGACTGATCTATCGGATCGGGGTCCGTTGCTTCGATTGCAAGCTGTCCGTCAACAATGACGAAAACGTGTCCGCCTATCGAACCGCATTGCATATGATATTCGTGATCCGGGTCGAAATTGAACATTTTCGTACCGCAGTTGAGCAGATAATCGGGGGATTTTTCAAATCCTATCTTTCCGTCCCACCAACCGCCGATGCCTGCAACGTACGCAATATGGCGAGTGTTTGTTTCCTCGTTCCAGGAACCCGACCACATACAGTTTATATCGTGTGTGCAGGGGGACAATACCTTTGCGTAAAAATCAAGACAGACGGGACCGAAAAAATCCTTTTTCATAACTGCCATCGAAGCAAAATTTTTTCGGCTTTCGCCTATGAGCCAGCCGTCTTCAACGTACCAGTTGCCGTCTTTTATCTCAAAATCTTCTTCAAACGTTTCCTTTGTAAAAGGTCTTTCGTATAATATTTCCATAGCATCGACGTCGATGCGTTTTTTCATAAGATCCATTTTTATTCCACCTTAAAATAAACTTGAAACGAATATTTCAATACCTATAAATATCAGTATAAGACCGCCTAAAACGGGAGCTTTTCCCGAGAATTTTGCACCGAATTTTTTACCGATAATAACTCCTGCCGTGCATATTACAAAGGTGACAAGTGCGATTATACCGCAGCAAATGAACACGGCATCCGTGGTGTAATTTTCTATCGTAAAGCCTACGGAAAGGGCGTCGATAGAGGTGGCAACACCTTGAACGAGTAAGGAGCGGAAAGTTACCGCGTTACAGTCGCCCTCCTCGCTTGAGCATTTTATCCCCTCATATATCATTTTTCCGCCTATGAAAAGAAGCAATATAAGTGCTATCCACGGTATAAATTTTTCAAATATTTTGAAATGCTGTGCCGCCGTATGTACGCAAAACCAGCCGATAAGCGGCATAAGAAACTGAAAAAAAGCAAATACGGAGGCTATTGTAAAAAGCTTGCTTTTTTTCATTTTCGGTTCGTTAAGACCGTTTGCAACGGATACGGAAAAAGCATCCATCGCGAGTGCTGTTCCGAAAAGTATGCTGTGTAAGAAAAAATAAAAATCGAGCGTCATATTTCCCTCCGATAAAAAAACGAGCAGGGTGACCTGCTCGGTACGACCTTTCATTTAACGTGTTAATTATATCACACAGTAAAAATATGTCAAGTCGCATTTTGTAAAGAGAATATAATTTTAGAGCCTTGTATCTTATTCGGCGGGAAAGGACGGGTGCGTGCCGTTTAATATCCGATCTGTCATATTTTTCGTCTGTTCTACCCAGGAAGGAAAGGCTTTTTTCAGTTTTTCGATGTGTTCAGACATTTTCTTTTCCTCCTTCATTGCGGCGTACATTATTGCCGCGGTGGCGTCAGCACCCGGCTGCAGGGGATATTCCTGCGCCTTTTTCCATGCTTTTTCCGCATCCCGATACATATGAAGCATAGCGTAACAGGAAACTAAATTTGTATAAGCTGAACCTATGACGGCTTCATCTTTGTCGTCGTTTCCCATTTCGTTTAAACATTCGATAGAGAGGATGTAATACTTCTTTGCCTTTTCAAAATCCGCTGCGGCGTGTGCGGCTTTTGCAAGCTTCATATAAGGCAGATAAAACCTGTGACCGAAAGATCCCGACGTTTCATACCATTTGAGCATTTGTTCTTTTGCACCGCCCATTTCGAAGCACAGACCGACGAAAAACGCCCAGGCGGCTTTGTCTTCGTTACAGCTGCAGTGTGGGTGGATCTGCTTCAACAGCTCCATTCCGCGTTCGATATTTCGCCTGCTTATGTGATTAAGCGCGTTGATAAGCAGTATACGCACCTGTTTGTTCTCGGTAAATGCAGGCTCCAAGATAGGACCGAACGCCTGACGGTGTACTTCCCAGCTTTGCCCGAGCGCAAATTCCAAAGATTCTCTGTCTATAAGCTCATCGTAATTATCCATAACAATACCTCCGCTGTGATATCTTATCATACAAAAAAGAAAAATGCAAGGGCAAAAGCCCCTGCAAGAAGTCTTTTATGCTGTTATATTCAACATATTTTCAATGAAAATTCCGTAGCCCTTTGTCGGATCATTTATTAAAACGTGAGTGACAGCTCCGACGAGCTTACCGTTTTGTATTATCGGTGAGCCTGACATTCCCTGAACGATACCGCCTGTCTTTCCGAGAAGTCTTTCGTCTGTGACTTTTATGATGAAATTTTTATTTTCACCGCTGTCACGGTTGATCTTTACTATTTCTATATCATAAACAGTCGGTGCGTTCTCGGCTGTCGTGCATATGAGCTGTGCGGAGCCTTCTTTTAAAGTATCTTTAAGTCCTATTTCCATAGGCTCGCGGAGCTTTTGGGGAAGGGTTGAAAATTTTCCGAAAACTCCGCACACGGAGTTTTTATAAAGCGTACCCGTTTCGGAGTTTGTAAAAAATCCCCGAAGCTCTCCGGGTGTTCCCGACTTTCCTTTCGTTATACCGCTGATGTTTACATCGCATACGTTTCCGTTTTTCAGCGGCATAAGTACGCCTGTTTCCGTGTCGCATACGCCGTGACCGAGACCGCCGAAATTACCGCTTTCGGGGTCGATATACGTGACTGTTCCTATTCCTGCCGTGCTGTCTTTCACCCAAAGGCCTGCCTTGTATTTTCCGTCAGAGGAAGACAAAACGGCGCAAAGATTTACCGTTAGAGGTTTTTCGTCACGCAAAAGACCTATCTGCAAACTTTTTCCTTCGGAGCGTTCAACTGTTAGGGTGAAATCCTCACTTGAGCTTACTTCTTTGCCGTTTACTGTTTTGATTATATCCTTTGTTTTTATACCCGCATCCGTTGCAGGACAAACAGAGCCGTCTTTCGTCTGTACCTCACTTACGCCTACAACGAGTATTCCGTCTGTTGTAAACTTTATTCCGAACGGCATACCGCCGGGGATGAGCTTTCTTTCTTTGTAAACGGATACCGATATGTTTTTTATATCAATACCGTTTACCGAAACGGGAACTGTATAATTTCCTTCTTCTTTTGAAAAGTCACCGATCTGTGCAAAAGAAGGAATGTCCGCATCGCTTTGTGCAAAAACCGAAACAGAGTCGTTTATTGCATAATCTGCCGTTCCGAGCAGTGCGGAAAAGCACGCAAGCAAAGCGAAAAACGAAGCAAGAAACCGAGTGCCCGCCTTCGATTTTTTATATTTCATTTCATACTGCCTTTCTGTTTATTTGCTTTTTGTATTATTACCTGTTTTTTGATAAATACACGCCAAAATCGGCGGTGTTATTATTGTTTATTGTTTTCGCTTTATTATCCTAAGAAAAAATTAATTTCTTTCCCAATAATTTTAAAGCGGCTGTGCAAAAATATTGCACGAAATTTGTCAAAAATCAAAAAAAATATTTACAAATTAATTTTGATATGCTATAATAAAACATGCGTAAATATACCGTAAAAAGGGGGGATTCACCGTGTGCAGGATACTTACCGTGAGCGGTGTTTATATGTCACTTCGCGCATACGTGGGTATTTTACCTTTGAAAAATCAGGAAAAATATTCAGAAGAGTTTGAATTTCTGCCCGGCGGGCGGGGAAGTATATCAGCGGCGGCTTTTTCTGCTATGGGTGCCGACAGTATACTTTGCGCCAAGGTCGCAAACGATCAAAACGGCAGGATACTTTCCGATTTCTTTTCAGCTGCAAACGTATCTCTGCGTTGCTCGGAAAAAGCGAGAAACACCAAAACGGGATATCAGATGGTGATGTTTGAAGATGACGGTGCTTGCCGTACGGTAAAATTTCCCGGAGCAAATGCGGCTATGAGTAAGGATGACGTCGAAGAAGCGTTTAACTGTATTCCCGATGCCGTATTTTTGCAAAAAGAGCTGAGCGATAAGGTTATTGCCGAAACGTGCAGAATAGCAGCAGAGAAGGGAATACCCGTATTTTATCAGCCGTGCGCCAAAAGAGGAGAGCTTCCGCTGTCTTGCCTTGGTGAGCTTGAAATGCTCATACTCGATTCCTCGGAGGTATATTCTTACTGCGGTGTTGAAGCGGGCAGTGTGGATAAATGCTTGCAGGCATGTATTGCGATGTCAAACGAGATAAAAGCAAAAAATTACGTCATACGGCTTGACGATGAGAGAGGTACGTTCATATACGATGGTAAATATCACGCCGTGATAGAACCGCATACCGTATCGTCGGTCGATGTCGGCGGTGCGTTTGAAGTGTTCGGTGCTGCTGTTACGTATCAGTATATGAAAACGAATAATTTCAGAAAAAGTGCTGTTTACGGAAACGTCGCTTATGCAATATCCCAATCAAGACGGGGCGATGTTGACTCGATTCCTACCCAAAGCGAGATAGAAGATTTTATAAAAAAGTACGATATCAAGCTCTGAAATTAATATTTTGTAAATTCAAACAAAGCTTTCTTGACAAGAGGGCACGATTTGAGTATAATAACAGATTAACAACAACATAAAAAGTATATAAAAAATCAGAAAAAATAAATGAACGTCGAAGAAGAGGTGTGAAATGTTTAACTGTAACGAAAAAGAAAAATTTGTTAAAGAGGGATTGACTTTTGACGATGTCCTGCTTATACCCGCAAAGAGTGATATTCTCCCTGCGGATATCAATCTTGCAACGCGTTTAACAAAGAAAATATCACTTAACATACCGCTTATGAGTGCGGCTATGGATACCGTAACCGAATCGGGTCTTGCTATCGCTATGGCAAGAGAAGGCGGTATCGGTATAATACATAAGAATATGGCTGTAGATCTTCAGGCAGATGAAGTACAGCGCGTTAAACGCTCGGAAAACGGTGTAATCACAGATCCTTTCTTCCTCGGTGAAGATAACTACGTTTACGAAGCAGATGCACTTATGAAGAAATACCGCATTTCTGGTGTTCCGATATGCGATGAAGAAAAGCACCTCATCGGTATCATAACAAACCGCGATATGCGTTTTCTCGATAACCATAACGTGCTTATAAAGGACGTTATGACGAAGGACCACCTCGTTACAGCTCCCAAGGGCACGACACTCGACCAGGCACAGGAAATACTCAGACGCCACAAGATAGAAAAGCTTCCGTTGGTTGACAGCGAAGGCAAGCTTGCAGGCCTTATTACGATAAAAGATATTGAAAAAGCGCTCAAATATCCCCATTCCGCAAAGGATGCAAGCGGAAGACTTCTCGTTGGTGCGGCTATCGGTGTTACAGCTGACGTTATCGAACGCGCAGGAAAGCTTATCACAGCAGGTGCCGACGTTCTCGTGCTTGACTCCGCTCACGGTCATTCCCAGGGTATTATGAGATGCGTTGAGAAAGTTAAGAACGCATACCCCGACTGCCAGCTTATCGCAGGTAATATCGCAACTGCCGAGGCGGCTCACGATCTTATCGCGGCAGGTGCCGATGCTGTTAAGGTCGGTATAGGCCCCGGTTCAATATGCACGACAAGAATTATCGCAGGTATAGGTGTACCTCAGATAACAGCTATATATGACGTTGCTTGCGAGGCAAGCAAATACGATATCCCCGTTATTGCAGACGGCGGTATCAAGTACAGCGGCGACTGCGTAAAATCAATCGCGGCAGGCGCTGAAGTCGTTATGATCGGTTCGCTTCTTGCGGGCTGTGAAGAAAGCCCCGGCGAATGTGAAATATTCCAGGGCAGACGCTTCAAGGTCTACAGAGGTATGGGCTCGCTTGCAGCTATGGAAAAAGGTTCAAAAGACAGATACTTCCAGGAGGGTAACAAAAAGCTTGTTCCCGAAGGCGTTGAAGGACGCGTACCTTTCAAAGGTCCTCTGTCCGATACGGTATATCAGCTCGTCGGCGGTCTTCGTTCCGGTATGGGTTACTGCGGTGCTCATACGGTTGCAGAGCTTCGTGAAAACGGAAGATTTGTAAGAATAACGGGCGCAGGCTTGCGTGAATCGCATCCTCACGATATAAACATCACAAAAGAAGCTCCCAACTACAGCGTTCAGGGCTGATAAAAGAGAGGAATTTGAAATGACGCTTATCGTTATGGCGGCAGGTATGGGCTCGCGCTACGGCGGCTTGAAGCAGATAGATCCCATAGGACCCTGCGGTGAATTTATTGTTGACTACTCCGTATACGATGCGGCAAAGGCAGGATTTGACAAGGTCGTATTCGTAATTAAAAAAGAAAACGAAGAGATATTCAGACAAACTGTCGGTTCAAGAATAAAAGGCATTGAAGTTGCGTATGCTTTCCAGGGGCTTAACGATCTGCCCGAAGGCTTCGTATGCCCCGAAACACGTGTAAAGCCGTGGGGAACGGGACACGCAGTTCTGTGTGCCGAAAAGGAAGCAAACGGCGGTTTTGCCGTTATCAATGCCGATGATTTTTACGGCAGAGAATCCTTCGAGCTTTTGGCAAAACACCTTAAAAACGCTGATGCCGGAAGCTACTGCATGGTAGGATACAGAGTTGAAAATACGGTTACCGAGAACGGTACGGTTTCAAGAGGTGTTTGCGAGGTTGAAAACGGTAAGCTTACGGACGTTGTTGAAAGAAGCAAGATACAGAAGAGTGAAAACGGTATAGAGTACCTTGACGAAGACACAAACGAGTGGGTATCCATTGCAGGTGATACACCTGTATCAATGAACTGTTGGGCATTTACCCCCGATTTCTTCGAGGAGCTTAAAACAGCGTTTACATCGTTTTTGAAAGAAAACATCAATACCGAAAAGAAAGAAATATTTTTGCCGTTCGTCGTTCAGGAAATGATGAAGTCGGGCAGATGCACGGTAGACGTGCTTACAACTCCTTCCAAATGGTACGGCGTTACGTACAAGGAAGACAGAGCAGGCGTTGTTGAATCAATTAAAAATATGACGCTTGACGGTACATATCCCGAAAATCTTTGGGGTTGATATTTATCGGGGTCGGATCGCTTGATTCCGACTCCGAAATTTTTAAATAGAAATAAAGGAAAAGCGTTATGGCTGTACTCGTAACAGGCGGAACGGGATTTATAGGCTCGCATACGTGTGTTGAGCTTATTAAAGCGAATGAGGAAATTGTCGTTGCCGATAATTTTTCAAACAGCAAGCCCGAGGTTTTAAACAGAATAAAAAAAATAACGGGAAAGGACGTCACCTTCAGACAGGTCGAGCTTTGCGATAAGGAAGCAACGGAAAAGCTCTTTTCCGAATTTGAAATAACCGAAGTAATTCATTTCGCAGGATATAAGGCGGTAGGCGAAAGCGTTGCAAAGCCTTTGATGTATTACGATAACAATCTCGGCTCTACGTTTAATTTGATAAACGCAATGAATAAATACGGCTGTAAGAGGATAGTTTTCTCATCCTCTGCCACGGTTTACGGTATTCCGAAGACTGTGCCGATAAGAGAGGATTTTCCCACTTACGCAATAAATCCCTACGGCAGAACGAAGCTGATGATAGAGGAGATCCTTACGGATATCTGTAATGCTGACAAGGATTTTTCGGCAGTTCTGCTCAGATATTTCAATCCTATCGGCGCACACGAAAGCGGACTTATAGGTGAGGATCCGAAGGGTATTCCCAATAACCTTATGCCGTATATATGCAAGGTCGCATCGGGAAATCTTCCCGTTTTGAATATTTTCGGTGACGATTATCCGACTAAGGACGGAAGCGG
>JAZOSS010000046.1:0-33306 GCA_045657205.1 Eubacteriales bacterium | reverse complement strand
GACGGTAAGAGCAGGAAGAGCAACACCCGCTGTTCTTGATAAAGTAACGGTTGAATACTACGGTTCCCCCACACAGATCCAGTCTATGGCTGAAGTAAAGTGTGTAGATGCAAGAACGATAACTATCGTTCCGTGGGACGCTACAACGCTTAAAAATATCGAAAAGGCAATTCAAGTAGCCGATATCGGTATCAATCCTCAGAACGACGGTAAATGCATCCGCCTTGTTTTCCCCGCACTTACGGAAGAATCGAGAAAAACACTTTCAAAGCAGGTATCAAAGATGGGTGAAGATGCAAAGGTTGCGATCCGTAATATCCGCCGCGATGCAAACGATACAAGCAAAGCTATGAAAAAGAATAACGAAATGACAGAGGATGAGCTTAAGCAGTCAGATAAAGCGATCCAGGATCTTACCGATAAGTATATCAAAGAGATCGACAATCTCACAAGTGCTAAGTCAAAGGAAATAATGGAGATCTGATGTCAGATAATACTAAAACACTCCGCCACATCGCATTTATCATGGACGGAAACGGCAGATGGGCAAAAAAAAGATTAATGCCGAGGGAGTACGGCCACAAGGTTGGCGCGGAAACTTTTAAAAAGACCGTAGAATATTGTCGAGAACGCGGAATAAAAGCAGTCACGGTATACGCTTTTTCAACGGAAAACTGGAAAAGACCGGATAAAGAAGTAAAAACAATAATGGTGCTGTTTTCACAGTATCTTGATTTTGCTCTGAAAGAGATGATGAAAGAAGACGTAAGGATCATTTTTCTCGGTGATAAAAAAGTTTTCTCCGAAGATCTCAGACAAAAGATGGAAAAGGCGGAAGCTGACTCAAAAGACAACAAGTATATCCTCAATATTGCTTTGAATTACGGCGGACGGGATGAAATTGTACATGCTGTAAACGAGTGCATAAAAGAGGGAATTACGGAAGTATCCGAAGATGATATTACCGAAAGATTATATACAAAAGACTCACCTATGCCGGATCTTATCGTAAGAACCGGCGGTGAGTATAGGATATCAAATTTCTTGATGTGGCAGAGTGCATATTCCGAGCTTTATTTTACCGACGTTCTCTGGCCCGATCTTACACCTCGTGACGTCGATGCTGCCATTGATGAGTTTTATAAAAGAAACCGTCGCTTCGGCGGGGTATAATATGGAGAATTTCTTTTGCTTACAAGAATAATAACAGCGATCGTCGGATTTGCAATTATACTTCCGGTATTAATGTTTTCCGATACGGTCGCACTTAATATCTTAATTGCTTTGCTTTCGGTCGTATCCGTGTACGAATTTTTGAATTGTGCAGGATACATCAAAAATAAAGCCGTATCAATATCGTCTTTCGTTTTTGCGCTGTTGATACCCTTTGCTGCAAGGACGGCAAGCTGCTTTGATTCTTACATAAAATCAAGTGTAAATGTATGTGTTTCGATTGTAATAATATACGTTATAATATGTTTTGCGTTGTCCGTATTTTCTAAGGGAAAGAATGATATCGTTACGTCGTCTTTTGTAACGCTTTTCGGTGTTTATATCGTCTGCGGACTTTCGTCGATCATTATTATCCGAGATATGAACGGCGGAGAGTTTTTCTATCCGCTTATATTCGTTGCGGCGTGGGCGACCGATATCTTTGCATATTTTGTCGGTGTATTTTTCGGGAAACACAAGCTCATTCCCGACGTTTCACCCAAAAAAACAATAGAGGGTGCAATAGGCGGAATTCTTGGAAATATGGGTTGTTTTGCTTTGTACGGCGCATTTTTCCTTGAACTTGAACCCGCGCAGTACATATTCCTTATATCGATGGCACCCGTGGCATCGATAATCTCACAGATAGGCGATCTTTTGATGTCGCTTGTAAAGCGCAGATTTTCTATCAAGGATTTCGGTAAGATACTTCCGGGGCACGGCGGTATACTTGACCGTTTCGACAGCACGATTGCCGTATCGCTGTTTTTATGTATTACTTGCGGAATCATGGGGTTGTTAAACTGATGTCTTTAGAAAATAAAACTATTACTGTCTTGGGCTCAACGGGTTCTGTCGGAGTGCAGACTATTGACGTGGCGCGTTTTTTCAAAACTAAAATAAAAGCAATTGCGGCTAATTCAAACGTAGACGTGCTTGAAGATCAAATAAGAGAATTTTCGCCTGAATACTGTGCAGTTACAGACGAAAATGCGGCAAACCTTTTGAAGATAGCTGTAAAAGATACTCCGTGTAAAATACTTTCGGGGTACGAAAGTATCTGTTATATAGCGGAAAATACGGAATGTGATATAGTTTTTAATTCTATATCGGGCAAAAACGGACTTTTGCCGACACTATCCGCACTCAAGGCAGGTAAGACACTTGCTTTGGCTAATAAAGAAAGTATGGTTTGTGCAGGTGATATCGTAAACGATACTGCAAAAAAACACGGCGGCGTGATACTTCCCGTTGATAGTGAGCACTGTGCGATACATCAGTGCCTTAACAATGGTACAAAAAAAGAAGTAAAGAAAATACTGCTTACGGCATCGGGCGGTCCGTTTTTCGGATATACGAAGGAACAGCTTGAACGTGTCACTCTGAAGGACGCTTTGGCACACCCTACGTGGAATATGGGAAAAAAAATTACGATCGACTCGGCAAGTCTTGCAAACAAAGGACTTGAAATAATCGAAGCAATGAAGCTTTTTGATGTCGAATGCGATGAAATTGACGTAATAATCCACCGGCAGAGTATAATTCACTCGATGGTTGAATATAAAGATAATAGCGTGATTGCACAGCTCGGTGTGCCTGATATGCGGTATCCTGCAAAATACGCATTGTCATATCCCGAAAGAATATCGGGTGTCGTTTCCGCAATCGACTTTTCAACACTTTCAACGCTCACTTTCGCAAAACCCGATGAGGACGTTTTCCCTATGCTTTCGTTGGCAAAGTATTGTGCAAAGCACGGCGGTCTTTTGCCATGCGTGTATAATGCGGCAAACGAAGTGGCAGTTGCACTTTTCCTTGATGAAAAGGTAAAATTTACCGATATCTTTAAATTGGTCACCTATACGGTAAATAATTTTAAAAACAAGCAAGAACCTTGTCTTGACGACGTTTTATCAGCCGATAATGAAGCAAGACAGATCACAAAAGAGGCATACAACAGAAAGGCTTGGTAATAAAAATAGGCATTTTATCTGATTTACTTTATATTTTGCTTGCGGTACTTGTATTCGGAGTTCTGATATTCATTCACGAATTCGGTCATTATATAACTGCAAGAATATTTCACGTTTCGATCAATGAATTTTCTATCGGAATGGGACCTAAACTTTTTAACTTCACAAGCAAAAAAACAAGTATCGTTTATTCACTGCGTTTGTTACCGATCGGCGGATACGTCAGTATGGTCGGCGAGGATGAAGAGTCAGATGACGAAAACGCACTGTGTAAAAAACCTGCTTGGCAGAGATTTATAATCGTTGCCGCCGGTGCTGTTATGAATATCACAGTCGGAATAGTTCTTATGGTAGTCCTCGTTGCTCTTTGCTTTAATATCGGCGGTACGACAATATCAAAGTTCGACAGTGAATATTCTGATATTTCAGAAAAATCCGGCCTTATGATTGGTGATACGATTCTTGAAATCGACGGTGAAAAAGTAAAATATACACAAGAACTTTTGTACGCTGTGTTTGACAAAGCTACAAAACCCATTGACATTACAGTCAAACGTGACGGTGAAAAGGTCGTACTTAACGACGTAGTTTTTCCCGTTTTGGAAGAAGACGGTGTAAAGTTCGGTGATATCTTTTTTAAAGTAGCACCGCTTGAAAAGAACTTTAAGAACGTAATGGCGTACGGCGTATCCTCTGCATTCAATACGATTGAAATAATATGGGATTCACTTACAGGTCTTATTACAGGCAAATACGGAGTATCTCAGCTTTCAGGTCCCGTTGGCGCTACATCAGCTGTTGCACAGACGGCAAAAAGCAGCCTGCCCGATCTTGTTTATATGGGTATATTTATAAGTATGAATCTCGGTATATTCAATCTTTTGCCTCTGCCTGCGCTTGACGGCGGAAGACTTGTATTTATCATTATCGAAATGATAAGAAGAAAGCCGATACCCGCCAAATACGAAGGGTACGTTCATTTTGCGGGAATTGTTATTCTTATGATATTTATGGCTTTGATTACGTTTAAGGATATAATTTCGTTTATAAAATGAGAAGAGAAACAAAAACAATAAAAATTGGAAATACCGCCATAGGCGGTAATGAAAAGATCGCCATTCAATCAATGACGAACACTCCTGCAGGAAATTACGACGAACTTTACAGACAGTCAAAAAATCTTTTTGATGCAGGATGTGATATTTTAAGAATAGCTGTACCGACACTTGAAGAAGTGAAAAACGTAGCAAAACTCAAGGAAGCTTTGCCGAATCTTCCCCTTGTTGCCGATATTCATTTTGACTACAGAATAGCGCTTGAATGTATATCATGCGGTATTGATAAGATACGTATAAATCCCGGTAATATCGGTGATGAAGACAGAGTGAAAAAAGTAGCACACGCGGCAAAAAATGCAAATATTCCGATAAGAATAGGTGTAAACGGCGGTTCGCTTGAAAAAGAAATACTTGCAAAGTATTCATCACCCACCGCGGAAGCACTTGCAGAGTCTGCATTTTATCACGTAAATCTTCTTGAAAAGTACGATTTCGACGATATAGTTATTTCCGTTAAATCTTCCGATACGATAAAAATGATAGAATCAGTTAAGATAATCGCAGAAAAATGCAACTATCCGCTTCATCTCGGAGTTACTGAAGCAGGAACAAAATATTCGGGAATTGTCAAAAATTCCGTCGGTATCGGTGCGCTTTTAAGCTGTGGAATAGGTGATACCGTAAGAGTTTCTTTGACGGCAGACCCTGTTGAAGAAATAAGGGCGGCACGGGAAATACTTTTCAGCTTGGGACTGTTCGAAAAGAAAATCAATCTCATATCGTGTCCCACGTGCGGAAGAACAAAAATAGACCTTATTTCTATATGCGAAGAATTTGAAAAAAGAGTTCCTTCTCTTAATCCTTCTAAAAATATAGACGTCGCAATAATGGGTTGTGTTGTAAACGGTCCCGGTGAAGCTAAAGAAGCGGATATCGGTATTGCGGGCGGATGCGGAGAAGCAATACTTTTTAAAAAAGGAAACATCGTTAATAAATATAAAGAAGACATAATACTTGACGTATTATGTGATGAGATTAACAAGCTATGAGCGAAGCAAAATCATTACAAAAAGTATTTTTTAAATATACGCCGAAGAATGAATTTCAACGGCGTATTTTGTCATCCTCATTTTCTGTAAAGACGTTGGTTGACGTCGAAAAAAGATACATTGAGGCTACAGCCTCCATGGAAGAATTTGTATCTTCAAGACAGCTTTTTGAGCTTTGCGAAGAAATAAAGGATGTATATCAGGTCAATTTTATAAAGATCAAGCCGCAGTATCCGAGCGAGCTTTTCTCGCAAAAGGTTATGGACAGCGTGTTCTTTGAAGCAAGTCTGCGCGGAGCTATAACAAGAGGATTTTTCAACGAATACAGCGTTGTAATAAAAGATACGTCAATTCACGTAACCATATCAACGACAAACGGCGGAATAGATCTTATTTATTTAAGTGAAGCGCCTGAAATAATCAGCGATATAATATACGAACAGTTTTCAAAACGTTTTTCAGTAACCATCGAGCGTGATACATCCTCGTACGACGCACCTTTGCCGTATGAAGAACAGCAGAAAAAGTGGCTTACCGAACAAAGAGAGATGGCGCGTAAGGCTATTGCAAACACTGAGGTAGTCGCAAGCACACCGACTGTAAAAAATAAAGATGAGCTGCTTGACGAGTACAAGGACAAGCTTACGACCTTATACAACGATGAAGCATTTTGTTCTTCAGACGGTGACGTTTTTTCTGTGGGTAAGTTGAATTTCAATGTTTCATCACCTGAGGTTTTGTATGGTGAGGAATTTACCCCGTCAGATCCCGTACCGCTTCGTAATATTAAAGGCGAATACAAAAACATATGTGTTTTCGGTGAAATATTCGGTATCGAATCACGTGAAACACGAAATAAAACGAAAATTATATTATCATTTTACATAACGGACAATGATTCTGCTATAACCTGTAAGATCGTTTTGCCGTCAGAAGAAAAAGATTCACCTATCTGCTTTACAAAAAACGGAACCGTCGTAGTTATGAGTGGTGCTGTAAAGGTTGATAAGTTTGATGGTGAGCTTGCTTTTTCTCCTAAAAATATTATGAAAATAAAGAAAAAAGGCAGGAGCGATAAATCACAAGAAAAACGAGTAGAGCTTCATTTACACACACAGATGTCATCCCTTGATGCAACTATCCCCCCCGATGAAGCTGTCAAAACAGCCGCTGCGTGGGGACATAAGGCAGTTGCAATAACAGACCACGGAAACGTGCAAGGCTTCCCCGAAGCAATGCTCGCGGCGGAAAGACTGAACAAATCAAAAGCCGAAGGAGAAGAACCGTTTAAGGTAATATACGGACTTGAGGGTTATTTTATCGACGACTCTTCTTCCGTTATTTACGGAGAAGCGGACGGAGAACTTGACGGCGAGTTTGTCGTTTTCGATATAGAAACGACGGGACTCAGTGCGATCGATTGCGGTATTATAGAAATAGGTGCTGTTAAAATCAGAGGCGGAGAGGTAGTCGATAAATTCAATACTTTCGTTGATCCGGGAATGAAGATACCGCCTAATATAACGGATCTAACGGGGATCGATGATTCGATGATAGAGGGCGCACCCGATGTAAAGACCGCGGTATCGGACTTTTTGGAATTTTGTAATGACGATATACTGATTGCCCACAACGCCACATTTGACGTAAGCTTTATTTCAAAAGCCGCTAAAACTTATGAGCTTGATTTTAAAAACAAATACATTGATACCGTATCACTTTCCAGGTATGTAAATCCAGAGCTTAAACGCCATACTCTCGACAGAGTCGCAACGCATATGGGACTCGGTGATTTTAATCATCACAGAGCGTGTGATGATGCGGAAATGCTTGCCCTTATCTTTATTAAGATGGTTGAAAAGCTGCATAAAGAGGGAATCAATACAGTTGCTGATCTTGATGAGGCGGTATCGTCTTCATCAACACAGCTTAAAGGACGTCCGCACCATATTATACTGCTTGTAAAGAACAATACGGGACTTAAAAATCTTTATAAGATAATATCGGCGTCAAACTTAAAATATTTTTACAGAAAACCTCTTATTCCCAAAACCTTGCTTGATGAATTGCGTGAAGGAATTATAGTAGGTTCGGCGTGCTCGTCGGGTGATCTTTATTCAATGATACTTGACGGTCGAAGTGATGAGGATATAAAACAAACCGCATCGTATTATGACTATCTTGAAATACAGCCTTTATGTAATAACGGATATCTTTTGAGAACAGAAAAAGTTAAGAACAAAGAGGTTCTTATTGATATCAACAAGAAAATAATTGAACTCGGAAGGGAATTGAATATTCCCGTATGTGCAACGTGTGATGCGCACGTTTTGAATAAAGAGGATGAAATAGCAAGAAAAATAATACTTGCAGGCAAAAAAATGAAGGACGGAGATTCCGATATCGGTGTTTATTTCCGAACAACAGATGAAATGCTTGCGGAATTTGATTATCTGCCCGAAGACCTTGCACGTGAGATCGTTATCACAAATACGAATAAAATAGCCGATATGATCGAATACGTACGCCCGATACCAAAGGGCAGTTATCCTCCGAAGATCGACGGTGCAGATCAGGAACTTACCGATATGTGCTATGAAAAAATGAAGAGTATGTACGGTGATCCACCTCCTGAGGTCGTGTCCAAAAGACTCGACCGAGAGCTTTCTTCGATCATTTCAAACGGCTTCGGTGTTCTTTATATTATAGCTCAGAAGCTTGTAAAAAACAGTGAAGAAAAAGGCTATCTCGTAGGTTCAAGAGGGTCTGTCGGTTCCTCTTTCGTTGCAACGATGGCGAATATCACAGAGGTAAATCCTTTGCCGCCGCATTATCTGTGTCCCGAATGTAAATACAGTGAGTTCATAGAAGACGGTTCTGTAAGCTCGGGATTTGACTTGCCCGACAAAAACTGTCCTAAATGCGGTCACAAAATGAAAGGTGACGGACACGATATCCCGTTTGAAACGTTCCTCGGATTTTACGGTGATAAATCCCCGGATATCGATTTGAATTTCTCGGGGGATGTTCAGGCTGATGCACATAAATACACGGAAGTTCTTTTCGGCGAGGAAAACGTCTTTAGAGCGGGTACGATAGGTACTCTTGCATCAAAAACTGCATTTGGGCTTTACGTTATGAAGTATATCGAAGAAAATAATCTCAACGTAACGAAAGCTGAAATACAGCATCTTGTGAATAAATGTGTCGGTGTAAAACGTACAACGGGACAGCACCCCGGCGGAATTATAGTTGTCCCGAGAGAATACGAGGTATACGATTTCACACCTGTACAGCATCCTGCTGACGATCCAAAGTCAACAATAGTTACTACACACTTTGCTTTTGAATATCTTCATGATACTATTTTGAAGCTCGACATACTCGGCCATGATGTTCCGACGAAGTATAAAATGCTTGAAAAGTATACGAATACTTCCGTGCTTGACGTTCCTATGAATGATAAAAACGTACTCGGTCTTTTGCTTTCGACAGAGCCTTTGGGAGTAACACCCGAGGATATCGGATCTCCCGTCGGTACGTTCGGACTGCCAGAGCTTGGTACAAAGTTTGTCCGTCAGATGCTTGTTGATACAAAACCGAAGAATTTCTCCGACTTGCTGCAGATATCGGGACTTTCACACGGTACTGACGTTTGGCTCGGTAACGCGCAGGAGCTTATAAAAAACGGCACGTGTACGATTTCAGACGTTATCGGTACACGTGACGATATAATGGTTTATTTGCTTCATAAGGGGCTTGAGCCTTCAATGGCGTTCAATATTATGGAGATAGTCAGAAAGGGAAATAAGCCGCCTAAAATACTCAAAGAAGAGCATTTTACCGCTATGCGTGAACACGGCGTTCCCGAATGGTATATTGAATCTTGCCTCAAGATAAAATATATGTTCCCGAAGGCGCATGCGGCAGCTTATATCATATCAGCTCTTCGCCTCGGATGGTACAAAATTTATTATCCGCTTGAATTTTATGCAGCGTTCTTTACAGTTGCCCCCGGTGGGTTTGACGGAGTGGCAGCGTTGAAAGGCAAAGCAGCATTGAAGGAGATAATTTCCGAGATTGAAAACAAAGCAGATAAAAGTCAGAAGGAAGATGAACAGTATTCTGCTTGTCAGCTTGCACTTGAAGCTGTAAGCAGAGGTATCAAATTCCTGCCTGTCAGTCTTGAACATTCCGATTCTCACGCGTTTTTGCCCGAAAACGGAAAAATAAGGCTTCCGTTTTCATGCTTGCCTGGTCTTGGTGATACGGCAGCTGTGAAAATTGCGGAAGCCTGCAAGGGAACTAAAATATTTTCTATCGAAGAGCTCGCTCAAAAAGCTAAAATATCGAAGGCTGTTATTGAAATATTACAGCAAAACGGTGTTCTTGACGGTCTTTCCGAAACAAATCAAATATCAATGTTTTCGTTTATTTAATAGGCGCATCGTAATATATGATGTTGTCGGCATTGAATGTAAGGAGTGCGCTCCCGTTTTCAGTACCGGCAACATCATATTTTTTCCATACGTCATTATCAACGTAACTGAACGTGTGGGCATATAATCCATTTTCGTATTGACCATCCTCGGAGATCACCTCGCTTGAATACTTGTGCCTATAAAACAGATTAACGGAGTATATGCTGAGATTTGGAACAAAATCTTTCTTATCCTCGATCCTATGTACGATACCTTCGCGAACAGATGATTTTTCATTAATTATCAAAGGTGAGCCAACGCACACCGTGTTAATAATTTCGTAATATTTTGCGATGGATTCATCGGAGATAAATTGCTGTGCGACCATACCACCAAGCGAAAGACCGGCTATAAACAGCTTGCTGTTTTTGGGGATTGCTTTATTTACGGTATCTATCAATGAGACAAGATAATCATTATTTTTCCCAAATCCGGATAAAATATCGGTCTTGATGTCCGTGGCTTGACCGTCTTTAAACTCCGTACCGCCTAAAAATATGAAATAGACATCTTCGCACGTGTCATTTACAAAATATTTTGCAGGAACGATTCCTATAGGACCTGAGTTTCTGCTGATTGCAGAAAGACAGCACATGAACGCTACGTCGTTTATATTTTTAATTTCTGTGTACGACTGCGGCACAGGACGTGAGAATACGGTACGAATTTTATTAAAGTAATCATTGGCATCGAATGAGTTAAAAATATCAAGTGAATCATCCGATTCATATGAAGTGTCTTCAATAACATCTTCTGTAAAAATATCCTCGGTTATAAGTTCGTGCAGTTTGTCCGTTTCGGAACTGACGGTTGGAATATCCGTTTTGGAATTATCATCACTGCACGATGTTAAAAACAGTACGGATAATATAACAGCTATGAATTTTAATATAAATTTTCTCATAAAGCCCTTTTTGGGAAAAAAGTCAGCAATTATTACACAAAATTTGTATTTTGTGTAATAATTGCTTTATCCCCTATTAAGTATAAGATATTGCGGATCTCAGTATATTGAGTCCGTTTGAGAGAGTTTCTTCTTTTTGGGAACGAAGTTCTGCTAAAACGTCGCCTTTTTTTATTTCTTCGCCAAACTTACGTTTGAAGATTATACCTGCATACGGATCAATGCTTTGTTCCTTTACAACTCTTCCTGCACCGAGTACGCACGATGATGTTCCTACAGTTGATGCGTTTATACAGTTTAATATTCCGTCAGCATCAGCTTTAAGCTCTGCTTTATATAATTTGTCGGTTTCAATAAATTTATCAAGGTCGTCAAATACCGTACAGTCACCGCCTTGCAAATTTACCATTTCAATAAACTTATTGTACGCATCACCTGAACGTATGGCTTTTTCGGCAAGTGCCGCAGCTTCACTTTCAGTGATTGATAAAGCGGGTGCTATCATTTTTGATGCAAGTCGCACTGAAAGATCGAAAAGCTTTTTATCGTAACTGCCGCCTTTTAACAGCGTTACGGCTTCATAGACTTCAAGATTATTACCGACGTACATTCCCAAAGGTGAGTTTGTACACGTTGTCACCGCATCTGTGTGTTTGCCTGCCGATCTTCCTATTTTTACCATAATTTCAGCAAGTTTTTCGGCATCTTCCTTCGTTTTCATGAAAGCGCCGCTTCCGTATTTAACGTCGAGGACTATAATATCGGCACCTGATGCTAATTTTTTACTCATAATGCTTGAAGCTATAAGCGGGATAGATTCAACCGTTGATGTAGCATCGCGGAGTGCATAAAATATTTTATCGCAGTATGCAAGGTCTGATGATTGCATAGCAACAACACAACCGCATTTTTTGCATATTTCATCTAATTTATCGTTGCCTATCGCAGTTTTGAAGCCGGGAATGCTTTCGAGCTTATCAATAGTACCACCGGTGTGACCGAGTCCTCTGCCTGAAAGCTTTACTGTTTTAACTCCGCAAGCGGCAACCGTCGGAACGACAATGAGCGTTGTCTTATCGCCAACGCCCCCTGTAGAATGTTTATCTGTTATTTTGTCGCTTATGTGGGAAAAATCAAGTATTTTTCCCGAAAGCGACATATGTTTTGTCAAAGAAAATATTTCATTTTCTTCCATACCGTTAAGATACACAGCCATCAGAAAAGCCGAAAGCTGGTAGTCGGGTATTTCGTTTTTGACAGCTCCGTTTACGATAAAGGATATTTCTTCGTCGTTTAAAATTCCGCCGTCACGTTTCTTGGCGATAACATCTACTGTCCTTATCATATTACTTTTTGAAAGTATTCATGAATGCTTTTGCATCATCTTCTGTAAAGGAAGTATTTGTACCGCCGGCAAATGACCATATTCCGTCAGCACATCCTGCAGTTCTTACCTCTTTGCTTTCTCCGATCGTAGAAAGCTTTATAAGAGTATTTTGTATGATCTCGGTAAGTGTTGATGCGTTTACAATATATGACAATGCAGCTTCAGGATCTGCCGTTTCAACCGCTGCAAATGCTTTGCTTCCGTGAGTTTCTTTCAGTATATTTGAAAATTCAATGTTTTCGGGAATAACGATATCACACGTTTCATAAAGAGATATTGCACGTGTCTTTGCATCTTCATCATACAATGTGTTATCTGTAAAGGATACATCTGAAATGGAAACCTCTGTTTTTGCTTTTGTAATTCCCTCTTCGATTCCTGCTTTAAAGCTCTTTGAATATTCGCTGTCTGAACCGAGATATCCTATTGTTTTGTATCCGCATTTTACCGCAGTATATCCGTAAAGCTGTCCAAGCTCGTTTTCGTTTATAACCAAAGAAACAGTCTTAACGGCCAAATTATCGACGTTTGCCGCTTGGTGTACAGAGGAAACACCGGGCAACAAGAACCATACACCTTCATAATTCTTACTGTATTTTTCATCTTTTGCCACATATTCAAAATATGTATCTGCACAATCTTCACCGGGCAATACGATCATTGACTTTGTGGCGTTCCTTTGGCTTACTGCAAGCTGTATCTGTGTAAAATAAGAGAGGCGTTTTGCTTCTTCTCTCTGCTTTTGTTCTGTTTCTACACGGTTAGATATTTCAATTTCAGAAGGAGCAAAGTATTTGTATTTCTGATTTGTTCCTGCTGTGAACCCTTTTACGGCAAACCAGGAGATATCTTCAAGTGTTTGCGGTTCATCTTTTCCGGTTATATCACCTATCATCATAACGTCATATTTCGTGCCTGTGGATGTTTTATCGGAAACGCACGAACCGCACGATGCGAGAGTTGATACCGTCAATGCAAATAAAATTAATAATAAAAGTAATCTTTTGAGTTTCATAATCAAATTCCTATCTATAGTTATTAATACATAATTATAATACTCATACACTTTTCTTGCAATACAGTAATTATAAACTATTTTTTAATTTTAATACAAAATGAAATTTTATAAAAAAGAAAATAAAAATCCTTGTAAATTCCAAAATATTATGATATACTAAAATATATTTTTTATGGAGAGATATAATGGGACTTTTAAAAATATTATTTATCATTTTGATCGTTTTGTCGTGTCTTATAGGTGTCGCATATGTAATGGTGATATTTTTAAAGAAGACAAGATATAAACAAGTAAGCGAAAAAAAGCTTTCAAATTATGCATTACTTCACGAAACGATATGTTCTGAACTGTTCAGAAAAAATGTTTTTACAGGATATTTCTTCCCTTCAAAAGAAGAAAAAAACGGTGTAATAACAAAGTATTCAAAGATTGACTGCGCTGTTGTAACACGAGGCGGAGTGGCTGTAATAACGGTCTGTGATAAGCAAGGGAGAATAGATAACTCAAAGCAGGACGTGTGGGTACAGTGCATTAATGACAGCGTAACCGAATTTGAAAATCCTCTTATAAAAAACGAATCCAATAAAAAAATCGTATACGATATACTTCGAAAAGGCAAAATGCGTAATATACCGTTTTATAATATCGCCGTTTTTGTTAATAAAAATACGGAATTTCTTGCAGAAAACGAAAATGTATTTTCTATAAACGAAATAGCGCTTGTACTCAAACAGATGAATCATGAAAACGCACTTACGATGTTTGAAATGTTCAACGCTGTTCAGATACTTAATTCAAGTAAACGCACGGCTGTCGAAGTCAAGGCTTATATGAAAAAATTACACGGTACAAAAACCGAATACATTGTTGAATGATCGAAAGGGTAAAAAAATGAATATTACCGTAATTGGCTGCGGAAGATGGGGATCCTGTCTGGCGTGGTATTTTTCCACTCTTAATTATAATGTTTTGATGTATGGTCGTGAAGGTTCTAAATCGTACGATCAGCTTTCAAAAACACATAAAAATGAATATCTCACGTTGCCCGAAACGGTACGTTTTACAAGCGATCTTTCCTGTGCATTATCTGAAAGTGACATTATAATAGTTTCAATAGCATCGCAGAATACCCCTTCCCTCTTTGATCAGATCGCAAAAACGAATATCAAGAACAAAATATACGTTCTTTGTATGAAAGGACTTATAGAAGATACCGGCGAAAGACTTTCGGAGGTTGCAAGCAAGCGTCTTGACTATACTTCAAGAGTCGCTGTATGGGTAGGCCCCGGTCACGTTGAGAATTTTACAAAACGTATTCCGAGCTGTATGGTCATTTCCTCTGCCGATTCAGAGCTTGCAGAGGGACTTTGCAAAGACTTTTCATCCGATATAATACGTTTTTATCATTCGAACGATCTTATCGGTACGGAAGTCGGTGCCGCAAGTAAAAACGTAATGGGAATTTGCGCAGGATTGCTTGATGGACTTTCCGTTTCAACACTCAAAGGTCCGCTTATGGCGAGAGGTCCGTGGGAAATTTCAAGGCTCGTTGAGAAGATGGGCGGAGATGTTATGTCCGTGTACGGTCTTTCACATATTGGAGATTACGAAGCAACACTTTTTTCCGAGCACTCTCACAACAGAGCGTTCGGAGAAGCGTTTGTGAAAAAAGAAAATTACTCTTATCTTGCGGAAGGCTATTCGACGACAAAAGCTCTTTTACAGCTTGCAAAAAAATATAATGCAGATATGCCAATCACATCTGCACTATACGATATTCTGTTCGAAAACGGAAAGCCTGATGAGGTATTGAAAAATTTATTTATGCGTTCTTTAAAATCTGAATTCTGAAATATTTTCCTCTATCCAGTTATATCTGTCATTTATAAATTTTTCAAGATATTCTACTTGAAGTTCATATGTATTATAGGTGCGGTGGTCAACGTTCCCCGCGCCTATTTTTTTATCCATTATGTCCCAAAGTTTGAAATTGCGTAGTTGGGCTGATGCAAGGGCTTTTTCTTGAATATCTACTGTATCAAGAGCGGTTTGTAAAAGTTCCTCTTTGACTTCATCCCAACGCAGTACAAATTTTTCTGTGAATTTCGGATCTTTAAAAAGAAAACTGTACCAGGAAATGCCGCCGTTTCCGATGTATGTGAAATTATTATCTATACTGCACCAGCCGTTGTAATTTTTTATATCATATGAATAATTACCAAAGGCCATATCAAAATCCCAGACAGGACCAAATTTGAGCTTTTCTCCCGACGGCTTATACATATAACAACTTCTGTAGAATACGTTTTCTGTGTTGTTTGTAAACTCTGTGATTATCAGATAATCTATGAGACTGTCGACGTCTACATATTCTTCGTATTCGTTCAAGGAGACGACAGCGTTTTCTGCTTTTTTCATATAATTTATGATATAATTACCCGACGGTGTATATTTTTTTGTGAACTCCGGTTCTTTTATAACAATTCTTAAAATATAATTGGTATCAAAATAATTCATACCGTACACCATATCGTCGTTATAATCCCAGCCGACTTCAAGCAGATACGAGGTATCGATCGTTTCGCTGTTTGCTGCATATTCAAGCTTGCCGCCGCCAAACTCTATCTTTTCGGCGAATCCGTACACGCCCATATATTCACCGTTTAAGTAAAATTCAACTGCAATATGAGTGGGTGTGTATTCAAGATTATCGAGTTTTTTTGCCATATTATGTGCTACGATATTCCGCATAAGCGATTTATCGGCGTAATTTGAAACAAGCAGCCAGTCTTTATCTTTTTTCATTCCAAAAAGGCTTATGCTTTCATCAAGCTTTATTCGGTAAGATTTTTTCGGAAATTGGTTCCACGATGCGTTTCCGCGTCCTTTTATTTGGATCTTTACATCCGATATATTGCAATCGAAGCCTGTGTTTTCATCACATACGATACTCATATTTGCGTATTTGTATTCGCTTTTTGAAGTTATTTCTTTGTTATCATCCGTTACGATATTTATTACCGGTATTGCTGTTATTTCATCTTCGTTCGGGATACCGTTTTCACTTGACGTTAAGGAGTCTGTTGTTAAAAAAGTATCGGTTGAATGTGTTGTTTCATCGGTGCTTTCAGCCATTTCATCATGGGATAAATGAGATGTTTGAGTTTCGTTTTGCAAAGCCTCGTCACTGCAAGAAGCAGAAAACAGAGTAAGGATAATAATAAATATCGATACCGCTTTACGTAATATTTTTTTATACATATATTTCGCCTTTCACTTTTCTTCTACTATACTATCATTAATCTTTGAAAATGTAAAGACTATATATAATTTTCGTTTAGAAATATTAATTTTTGGCAGTTTGATATAATCACATAGTGGTTTTCATATTATATAACACATTGTGCTTTGAGGAGGATAAATATGGATGCGTGTATTCTTACACTTGATGAATTAAAAAATAAAGAGGTAATAAATGTTTGTGACGGCCACAGATTGGGGTTTGTGATCGACGGACAGCTTGATGCTGTTTCCGGTCGTCTTATATCAATAATCGTTCCGGGCGAATGTAATTTTTTGGGGATAAGCAAAGGAGAGGATATTCTTATTCCGTGGGAATGTATAGAGCGAATAGGCGATGATATAATACTTGTTAAAATAAACGATATGTATAAGCGGTGTCAACATGCCAAAAAGAGGAAATAAGCTGTTTTATATATGTATTAACAATAAATTTAAATTCATCTCTTGAAATTCCTTCCTTATAATGTTAAAAATAAGATGTATATAATTCTCTGTTGAGAGGTGTTTCAAATTAAAGATAAGTTTTTAAAGATCAAATCTGCTGTAGGTAATTTTTTTAAGAAAATATGTTCCTTTGTCAAAACTAAGAAAGAAAATTATGAACAGCGTTATCGCCATGAAGGTGAAGAGGTTCACTGGGGTAAAGCTGTAAAAAAGAGCTTTCATATTATTTTTCGCGTGGTTTTGCGTGTTGTTTCGTATTTATTCAATATTATCGCCACAGTCTTGCTCGTCGGAATAATCACAGGCGTGGTTGCAGGCGTCGTATTTATTTTTTATCTGAAATCAAATGTCGATCCTGAAATAGATGTGAATGTTTTAAAGACGGAACAAGATGCAACATCTAAATTTTATTATTATGATAAAGATGGCAATCCCGTTGAATTGGAAGAGGAACGTATCCACGGCTCTGAAAACCGTATTTGGGTGTCGATAAGTGAAATGCCCGATTACCTTAAAGACGCTTTCATTGCAATTGAAGACCACAGATTCCGAGATCATTCGGGGGTTGACTGGTACAGAACGCTCGGTGCTGTCAAAAACTTTTTTCTTCCATCCTCCGGCTCCTTTGGCGGCTCAACAATAACACAGCAGCTTGTTAAAAACCTTACCGGTGAAGATGAGGTAACTATTCAAAGAAAAGTTCAGGAAATATTCCGTGCGTTATATCTTGAAAAGAAGATGAGTAAGGATGAGATACTTGAGCTGTATTTGAATACGATATATCTTTCTCAAGGCTGCTCGGGGGTAAAGACTGCTGCGTATACTTATTTTGGTAAAGAAGTATCAGAACTTACGTTGGTGGAATGTGCTTCTCTTGCTTCAATAACGAAGTATCCCACTAAATATGACCCCGTACAAAACCCTGACAACAACACGGACAGGCGTAATACGGTGCTGAAAACAATGCTTCAATACGGACTTATTACTCAAAGTGAGTTCGACGAAGCGTTTGATGAAGAACTTGTACTTGATCTTCAGGAAGAACAAACAAATAACTCGAATTCCGTAAGCTCATATTATGTCGATGCAGCTATAGAAGACGTTATTACAGATCTTATGACAGAAAAAAAAGTAAGCCGTGAAATAGCTTCAAATATGCTTTTTTCCGGCGGATTAAATGTTTATCTTTGCATAGATCCGGAAGTCCAATCAATTATGGAGGAAGCGTATCTTGATCAGAATACGTTCCACTCAAGCGACAAAAAGTATATAGTTAAGCCTCAATCTTCGATGGTGGTATGTGATATCACCGGCGACTGTCTTGGAATTGTTGGCGGCAGAGGTGAAAAAATACTCAATCGAGGACTGAACTATGCAACCCAAACCAAACGATCTCCGGGTTCTTCAATTAAACCGTTGGCTGTATATGCTCCCGCGCTTGAGCTTGAACTTATAACAGCGGGTACGGTCTTTGATGATATCCCCTACTCTTTTGATGGAAATTACAATTATTGGCCGCAAAATGTAAATAAGACTTATACCGGTTTGCGTAATATTGCCTACGCAGTTGAGGTTTCATTGAATACCGTAGCTGTACATGTTCTAAATGAAGTCGGGATAGAGCGTTCATACGAATTCACCCAAAAACTCGGATTGTATAATCTGAAAGAGAAACATATAACATCTACCGGGGTTGAGATGACCGACCTCAACTTAGCTCCTCTTGCACTCGGTGCAACTACAGTTGGTGTAACCGTACGTGAAATGGCAAGTGCGTATACAACTTTTACAAATGACGGTATACACAACGAATCAAGAACGTATACAAAGGTAACTGATTCGTCCGGAACAGTCATTCTTGATAACAAACAGACAAGCACATCCGTGTTCAGTAGAGAAACTGTTTCAGCGATGACAAAGATGCTCGAAACTGTTGCTTTGACAAAGAATATCGAGATAAAAAAATATCTCCCTGTAGCGGGTAAAACCGGTACATCAATGTACGACCATGACCGTTGGTTCTGTGGATTTACCCCGTATTACGTCGGTGCTGTTTGGTATGGTTTTGAAGATCCTAAATCTCTGTCAGGTGTAACCAGTTACGTTTCGGTATATATATTTGACAACGTCATGATGAGACTTCATGAAAAGATAATCGAAGGTATCAAAAACGGTACTGTTGAAAAAAGATCTTTTTACGAAGAAGGAGACCTTATTCCTGCAGAGATCTGTTCAAGTTCGGGGATGCTTTATAACCCTGAAACGTGCGGTCTTGACCCCAGACACAATCAGCGAGAAACATTGTATTATACTCCGGGTACAGAACCCACGGAATATTGTACAAGACACATTGTTCTTGATTTCTGTGCCGATTTCAGATGTGTTGCAAATGATAACTGCCCAAATAAAATAAAGCAGGCACTTGTTTTGGAAACGGAACGCGAATTTCCCGTGTTTATGTATGTAACAGATGCACAGTATATGTACCGACCGCTTGGAGCGGCATTGCCTTACATCTCTGACAGATATCCGTTTTTCCATAATGCGGTCGAAAAAGGTACGCACATAGGTATAACCAGAACAGACAAAAAAGCAGCTAACTCGATTTGCACGGTGCATTAACAGTAAGAAATTAGCGTAATTTGTCAAATAATAATTAATTTACTTGACAACGTCGAATAATTGTAGTATAATTAAATAAAGTAATGTCTTAACACTTAAGGAGGTTTAATTACCGATATGAAAATTAGAAAAATTTTAGCTTTGATTCTTTCAGTGATGATGGCAATCTCTGTTTTTGCTTCGTGCGCTGATAACTCTGATGATCTCACTGATACAACAACGTATGTTTCGGTATATGCGTACAATTCATCCGGAAAAAGATTTCTCAATCTTGACGCTGTACGTGTAATTCCTAATGAAAACGCTGAAAACGATTGGGAAAAGACAGCAACTCCCTACCTTGCTTTGAAGGCACTTTGTGAAAGCAAGAAAAAGGATTGTGTTATTACCACCGATATCGGTAAAAACGTAACAGTTGAAAGTATTTCAAACTTCAGTGCAGGCACATCCGAGGACGGAAACCCTTGCCTTTGGTATCTTTATGTGAACGGCGAGAAGGTTGAAGATTCTAAAAATTGTATTTTAAAGAATTATGATCTTGTTGAGTTCAGACTCGAAGAAGATACTTATAGAACGATCTCCATCACGTTCAATGCAACTGACGGTGCTAAAAAACTTATTGACGAAGAAGCGGTTTCCTTCGGCGGTGATAAGTCCGACCTTTCCCTTTACAATTTCTTTAATATGTCCGCTTTTAACTCCGCGGCTAAGAAGGAAGGTAAAACGGAACTCGTCGCAGAAGGTGCAAGCGTTTCCGGAATGGAAATTGGTCTTTCGGAAGATAAAACTTCTATCGTTAAGATCGGTGATTCGGAAGTAACTGAAACGACAAAATGGGTAGTATATGTAAATGACGAGCTTGTAACGTCATCGTTTGCAGAGCTCATGCTTAAAGACGGCGACACAGTACTTTTTGACCTTCAAAATATTGATAGCGACGCTGAAACAGAAGTTCCCGAAGCTTAAAAATCTGTAAATCAAATAATTGAATTATCAAGGGAGCGCATCCATTTACGCTCCCTTTAATTCTCTAAAGGAAATATAATGTCAAAGATTAACATAATTAACCCAAAAGCCGGAAAAGGTCTTGCTGAAAAATTTGTAAAAGAAGGCGAGAAAGTTGTTTATACTACGTGTGTCGGAGACGCTGAACGTATTGCTTACGAAATATGTAACGAAAACGAAAACGCACATCTTGTCGTGTACGGCGGTGATGGCACTATAAACGAGGCTGTAAACGGCATAATGAGATCAAAATATGCTGATTCGGCAACTCTTTCTGCCTATCCTGCAGGTACAGGAAATGACTTTTTGAGGGTAGAAAAAGAAAAGACTGTCGTTTGCGATCTTGGCAAGTACAACGACAGATATTTTATCAATATGCTTAACATAGGATTTGACTGTGACGTTGTTATCAAAACACAAAAAATGAAGAAAAAGCCATTTATTTCAGGTAGTATGGCATATATTTTAAGTGTTTTCGAAAGATTTTTTGAAAAATTCGGTCAGAAAATGTCAATAAGCGTTACAGATGAAAACGGCAACATTCATTCATTTGACGATGAATATCTACTCTGTCTTGTCGCTAACGGCACTCACTACGGCGGTGGCTTCAATTCTTCTCCCGAATCTGTTGTATCAGATGGTGTTTTGGAATTATTTCTCGTTGAAAAAATATCACGGTTCAAATTCATCTCTTTGATTGGTAAATACAAAAAAGGAACACACATAAAAAACGGAAAAGTAATCGATCAATTTGCCGATGTTGCAAAATACATAAAGTGCAAAAGCGTAACCATAAAAGGTATGGAATATTACTGCGTTGACGGCGAGATCGAATACTTAAACGATAAAAACATCCCCTTAAACATTAACATCGTCCCGAACGCTTTAAGGTTTAAATTTTAATATGAAAGAACTTGATAAATGCGGCTTGGTTGAACGCAGTATAAATAAAAAATTCAGAAAAGGTATCTGGAATAAGTTTATCGAAGGTGTACGCAATTATAAACTTATTCAACCCGGGGATAAGATAGCTGTATGTATGTCGGGCGGAAAAGACTCCATGCTTTTGGCGAAGCTTATGCAGGAGCTTCAAAGACACAGTGACGTACCCTTTGAGCTTGAATTTATCGTAATGGATCCCGGATACAGTCCGCAGAACCGTGAAAAAATAATATCAAACTGCGAACTGCTCCGCGTTCCGATAAGAATATACGATACAAATATTTTTGCATCTGTTGAACATATCGAAAAATCTCCCTGCTATATCTGTGCAAGAATGAGACGCGGTTATCTTTACCGCTTTGCTCAAGAGCTTGGATGTAATAAAATAGCTCTCGGTCATCATTACAACGATGTCATCGAAACTGTTTTAATGGGGCTTCTCTACGGCGGTCAGTATCAAACGATGATGCCGAAGCTTCATTCGACAAATTTCCCCGGTATGGAGCTTATACGTCCCATGTACTGCGTCGGTGAAGATGATATAATTGCATGGCGTAATTATAACGAGCTTGAATTTTTGCAGTGTGCTTGTCGATTTACAGAAAAAATCGCCGACGAAAATGCCGTTATGGAATCTAAACGGCAGGAAATGAAACGCCTTATCAAGAATATAAAAAAGGATTATCCCCAAGTCGAGGCGAACATTTTTAAAAGCACGCATAACGTAAATTTAAATACAGTTATCGGCTACAGCATCAATGGTAAACACGTTGACTTTCTGGATAATTATTGATTTTACTATTTACAAAAGTGCGAATACGTGATATAATACTTATGTTATATCTACCTACCCTTAGCTCAATTGGATAGAGTATCAGATTCCGATTCTGACGGTTAAGGGTTCAAATCCCTTAGGGTAGGCCAGAAAAACCTCTTTTGTCTACCGACATAAGAGGTTTTTCGATTATATATTTAAAGAGGTTTATTATTATGCCTATATATTACATTGACAATAAAAACGGGAAAGGTACAAATGACGGCCTTACGCCGCAAACACCGCTTGATTCGTGTGATAATATCTCGATCCTTCCCGGTGACACCGTTTTATTTAAAAGAGGAACGGAATATAATTCGCAGTTAAGACTGATAAACGGTGATGTGAATTCTCCTGTAACGTATGGCGCTTACGGTGACGGTGATATGCCGAAATTCTATCTTTCAAAAGACGTAAGCAAAGACGATGATTGGGTACAAACCGAAAAAGAAAACGTATGGGAATGTGTAGTTTCTATTGACGGTGAGGTTGGTAACTTTGTTTTTAATGGGTGTGAATGTACGGCATCGCTTCGTTGGAGTGAAGGTGAGCTTGTTTCGCAAGGTGATTTCTATGACAGCAGGTTCGGAACGAACGAATCTAAAAAGCCTGATATTCCGAAGCAAAAGGTGTTACTGTATTCAATAATAAATCCTGCGCTTTTCTATAAAAAGATTGAATGCGTTTCGTACAGTAAACGCGTTATTGGAAGATTGTGCCATAATATTATTATAGATGGCTTAAAATTTGCAAACAGCGGCGTTCACGCTCTTGCAGGAAGCGGGGATAATATAACGGTAAAAAACTGTGTATTCGAAAATATCGGCGGATGTGCGTGGAACAGTGATCTTAAAATAAGATTCGGAAACGCATTTGAAATATGGTATTCGGGAAACAATATATTAATAGAAGGATGCACGTTTAAAAACGTTTACGATTCGTGTATAACGCATCAAGGACCCGGCGAACAGACAAGACAATGCGACACCTTTATATGCCGCAATAACGTCTTTGATACGTACGGTATGGCGGCTTTTGAATACAGGGATAAACTTCCGATAAATTCATCTTTTACAAATAACATCTGCAAAAACGCAGGATGCGGTTTTGCTATGCTTGGTGAAGATCTGCCGAGAAGCTCAGAAATATGGCCGCAGCCTATGGGACATCACATATTTCTTTGGCGGATACCGAAGGCTGAAACAGGTGATCTTCTTATATCCGATAATCTATTCGGTCCGGCGCCTGTCGGTGCGGCGATATATTCAATTATTTCAAAGGAAGCCGAGGACAGAATAATTCTTAAAAATAACAGATACACAAAAAACGATGATCTTCTGATACACTTCGGCAATGAATCTTACACTGACCTTGAAGAATACAAAAACGGTACGGGAAAAGATTCCGACAGTACGTACGCAGATTAAAAAATTAACACTTGCTCACCCATCGGTAAGCAAGTGTTTTTTTAATATCCGAGTTCTTCGTTTACAATAACAACTGTAATTCTGCCCTTTTTACGCTGTTTTGCGCTGATTACATAATTACAGCATATTCTATCGTCAGAATTGCATCCGCCGAACATTTCGCCTTCAGCGCATACGCAAACACCTTTTTCGTTACAGTAGGTAGCACAGTTAAGACGTGAGGAGTTTTTCGGTGCGGTAACTGTTTTTACACGCATTACCGCTTCGTTTATATTCTTTACGATCTTGTTTTTGCCTGCTATTATTATGACGTTTTTAGGTCCGAAAAGGAGAGCAGACACACGGTTTGAGTTACCGTCCACGTTATAAAGCATACCGTCTTCGGTAAGCGCGTTCGTACTCATCAGATAATAATCGGCAAAAAACGATTTTCTGAATATTTCTTCGATTTCATCCCTTGTAAGACCGTCAGCACCTCTGTCAAGAAAAGTGTAATTCCCTTTTCTTAACATATCAATAGCTCCGATTTCGCCAAGTGTCATTGAACCGCCGTTTGATACAACGGAACCTTCGGGAATCGTTTTACGGATGTATTCAAGTGCATCTTTTGCACTTTCAACTTCAACGGCGTTGAAGTTGTTGTTTTGAAGATTTTTAATTATATTTTCAAACATATCAACCTACGATAAATTTGTGATATACTTTTTTTCCTTTTCTGAGTATAAGACCGTCACCGATATCAGCTTTGCTGAATTTCTTTGCTATATCCGTGATCTTTTCTTCATTTACTGTGATACTTCCCTGCATAACGAGAGTTCTCGCTTCGTTTCTTGATTTTGCAACACCTGAAACAACGAGCATTTGCAAAAGTGCTACTTCGCCGTCAATGAAATCAGCATCAGCAAGAGCCGTAGAGGGCATATCGTCAGTATTTCCGGCACCTCCGAAAAGTGCTTTAGCCGCTGCATCTGCCTTTTCGGCTTCTTCCTTACCGTGGATTATCAATGTAAGCTCATATGCAAGCTTTTCTTTAGCTTTGTTAAGCTCACTGCCTTCAAGCTTTTCATATTCCGCAATCTCATCAAGAGGCATAAAAGTAAGCATCTTCATGCACTTGATAACGTCGGCATCACCGATATTTCTCCAATACTGATAAAACTCGTAAGGAGAGGTTTTTTCTGCATCAAGCCAAACGGCACCCTTTTCAGTCTTACCCATTTTCTTGCCTTCGCTGTTTGTAAGAAGATTGAAGGTTACACCGTATACTTCTTCACCTTCCATCTTTCTTACAAGCTCAACACCACCGATGATATTAGACCACTGATCGTCACCGCCAAGCTCCATTTTTACGCCGTAATCTTTATAAAGCTTGTAAAAATCGTAGCTCTGCATAAGCATATAGTTGAATTCAAGGAACGTAAGGCCGCCCTTTTCAAGACGTGCTTTGTAACATTCAGCCGCAAGCATTCTGTTTATATTGAAGTGTTTACCGATATCTCTGATAAAATCAACGTAATTGAGCTTCAAAAGCCAGTCTGCGTTATCGACAAATATTGCCTTGCCATCGGAAATATCAATGAATTTTGCCATTTGCTTTTTGAAGCAATCGACGTTGTGTTGGATCGTTTCTCGTGTCATCATCTTTCTCATATCGTTTTTACCCGAGGGGTCACCGATCATAGCCGTGCCGCCGCCGAATATTACGACAGGTCTGTGGCCAGCTCTCTGCATATGAGCCATTATCTTCATCTGAATAAAATGACCTATGTGAAGTGAATCGGCAGTGGGGTCGAAGCCGATATAGAAAGATATTTTTTCTTTCTCAAAAAGTTCTTTCACTGCTTCTTCGTTTGTGATCTGAGCAAGCATTCCTCTGTCTTTAAATTCCTGTAACAGTCCCATTTTTCGTACCATTTTCTATCATCTCACGGGCAGCCGCCTGAACGTTTTCGGAAATCGTTACACCGCCCATTATGCGTGATAGTTCATTTATCCTTTCTTCGTTTGATAACAAATTGATTTTTGTTTCTGTTCTTTTGTTTGAAGTTTCTTTATAAATTCTGTAGTGATTGTCAGCAAGAGCCGCGATCTGTGCAGAATGTGTTATACATATGACTTGAGAATTATCAGATGAAATTTTAAGCTTACGTCCGATCTTCTCGCACGTGCTTCCGGAAATACCCGTATCTATCTCGTCATATATTATCGTTTCTATGTTATTTTTTCGTCTGAAGACGGAACGCATTGCAAGCATAATTCTTGAAAGCTCACCGCCCGAGGCAATCTTATTAACAGCCTTTTCGTCTTCTCCTGCGTTTGTTGATATCAAAAAATCGACAGTATCTTTTCCCGTTTCGTCGTATTCATCTTTAGGCGTAACGGTTATTTTGAAGCTGAGCTGTCCCATATCAAGGTCGTAAAGCTCATTGCAAATGCTCTTTTGCAAAACAAGTGCCCCACTTTCCCTTTTTTGGGTAAGTACATCAGCTTTTTCTTTGCATTTTTCGGATAAGACTTTAAGCTTCTCTTTTGATTCTTTTATCAGAATATCGGAATCATCAAGCTCTTTAAGCTCCTTTGCAGAAGCTTCTTTAAGTGATATAAGACCGTCAATATCGCAGGAGTATTTTCTTTTAAGCGTTGCTATCTGATTAAGTCTTGAATTTATTTTATCAAGTGCTTCTTTGGGATCTTCGTCAATACCCGATATGAGCTGACGGGCATTTATTGCGATATCCTCTATTTCGTATCTGTAGCCGACAAGCTTTTTGACGTTTTCGGATATTGTTATATCTGACGTAAGCTCGGCTATTATTTCAAGACTTTCGCAAGCCTTGTCGATAAGCTCAACAGCGGACATACCTGCTGAATTTTTATAAAGTGTTTTTGAAATGAGCTTTATATGCTTTGTAAGCTGTTCGAGATGTTTAATTTTCTGCCGTTTTTCTTCAAGCTCGCTATCCTCACCCGGTTTAAGCTTTAAAGAATCTATTTCTTTTACCCTTAACCTTAAAAGCTCAATACGTTCGTTTTTATCTTTTGAAACACGATTAAGTGCTTTGTAGTTGAGAAGTTCTTTTTTATATTCTTCATACGACGAACGATAATCGGAATATTCGTTTGCACATTCGGAAAAAGAGTCAAGATAACCGAGGTAATTTTCACTTTCAAGCAGTCTGTATGACGAATGTTGTCCGTGAAGCGTGATAAGCTTTGAAGTAAGCTCTTTAAGAGCGTATATAGGTGTGGTTTTTCCGTTTATCTTAACGGTTGATCTACCGTCTGTATTCAGTGTTCTGAGTATATATATCTCATCATCGTTAAGCGGTATTCCGTAATCATAGCACGTTTTTTTTACGTCCTCCGATATATTCTGAAAAAGTGCCGAAACGCTTGCATCGCTCTCACCTGTGCGGATCATATCCTTTTGTATTTTTTCTCCGCAAAGCAAACTTATCGAATTGATTATTATAGATTTTCCCGCTCCTGTTTCGCCTGTGAATACCGTAAACCCGCCATTAAAATCTATATCAAGATCTTTGATAACGGCAATGTTTTCAATATGAAGATTGGTAAGCACCGCCGTCACCTCCTTAATTATATTTTAACTTTAGTGCGGTTCAATATATCTATTATTTCGTCGGCATCATCGGGACTTTTCAGTGCCAAAAATATCGTATCATCTCCTGCTATCGTTCCGACTACCTGCTCCCATTGCATATGGTCGATCGCGGCACACGCCGCATTTGCCATTCCGGATATTGTTTTTATTACAACAAGTGAATGTGCCTTTTCACAGCTTACCACCGTTTCTTTAAGTATAAAACCGTACTTTCCCATCGGTCGGTCATCTTCGTTTTGCGATACAGTGTATTTATATATACCGTTTTCGTCTGCCGATTTCGTTAACTTTAATTCTCTTATGTCACGTGATACCGTTGCCTGGGTTACATCAAAGCCCGATATACGAAGAAGCTCTGACAGATCATCCTGCGTTTCTATATCTTCACTTGATATAAGTTCCAATATTTTCATATGCCGTCTTTTTTTGACGATATTTCCCTGTTCCATTTAAAATTCCGTATCCTTATTTTCTTTAATAAATAACGCTAAATATTCTATATTGCCGTCGCCGCCCTTTATTGGGGAAAGCATATGTTCCGACAATGCAAGATTTTTCAGCTTCGCGCTTGAAATTATTTTTTCAAGTGCTGAAAGACGGATCTTGTCATTTTTGACTATCCCGCCTTTTGATAGATTATTTCGCCCTACCTCGAACTGAGGCTTTATAAGAGTTATAAACAAACCGCCGTCTTTGAGTACTGCGTTTACCGAATCATACAAAAGTGTTTGAGATATAAAAGAAACGTCCATTACGCAAATATCGCATTTTTCGGGAATATCTCCTTCTTTTATATATCTTGCGTTTGTGTTTTCCATACTTATTATACGGGGATCGTTTTTCAGCTTTTCGGAAAGCTGAGCCGTGCCGCTGTCAACTGCGTAGACACGTGCAGCGCCGTATTGTAAAAGGCAATCAGTAAATCCGCCCGTTGATGCGCCGATGTCAATACACACAGCATCCGTCGGATCAATTTTAAAATTATCAAGCGCCGCTTGAAGCTTATCGCCGCCACGGCTTACGTATTTGAAAGGGTTTACTACTTCTATGTTAATATCACCGTCATCAACACTAAAAGACGGCTTATCCACGATCGTGCCGTTTACGTTTACGCATTTTGCTTTTATAAGCTTTTGTGCTTCTTCCCTGCTTTTGCACAGTCCGTTTTTAAATAAATAAACGTCAATTCTCATTTTATCATATGTGTGCTGTAAATTCAATAGCAACGAAAAAAAATTATGACTGACGTGAAAGGAGGAACTCTGCAAGTGATATAAGTTTTTCGGAATTGCTGTAATTCTTTATTGAATCTATCGCACTGTCTGTGAGTCCTTTTGCAATATTTCTTGCCTCATCCACCGTATAGATCGTTGTAAATGTCGTTTTTCCGTTTTCGGCATCGCTTCCTATGGGCTTACCGAATGTTTTTTCATCTCCGCAAACGTCAAGAATATCGTCTGTTATCTGAAACGATACACCTATTCCGTCAGCGTATTTGACAGCATCATCGAAAAGTGTTTCGGGAACGTCTGTTGTATTTTCAGCGGCATAAAGACCGAAAAGACACGCGCATTTTATAAGACATCCCGTTTTAAGACGGTTCATTTTATAAAGCTTTTCTTTTGTAAGCGGTGTTTTTTCTCCAAGCATATCCATAACTTGTCCGCCGATCATACCGTACATTCCGGCGTTGTAGGAAAGTGCTTTTATCGCTTTTATCTTTATTGAATCATTTAAAGATGATGAAGCGATAAGCTCAAACGCGTACGTTAAAAGCGCATCACCTGCAAGAGTTGCAACATCTTCACCGTATATTTTATGATTCGTAGGCTTTCCGCGTCTTAAATCATCATCATCCATGCAGGGCAGATCGTCGTGAATGAGCGAATACGTATGGATAAGCTCAAGAGCTGATGCCAAAAGGAGTGCATCTTCATCACGTCCGCCGCACATACGGCAAAATTCAAGCGTAAGCGTCGGTCTTATTCTCTTTCCGCCGCTTTCGGCACTGTATCTTACCGAGTCAAATATAATGGGATATTCTTCATCCGCTTTCGGAAGGATATCGCTGATATATTTGTCCGTAAGCTCTGCATTTGCTTTAATAAATTCTTTTACGTTCATATTTCACTTATTACCTTTACTTTTTGTTCAGCTTCATCGAGTATCTTGTTTGAATATTTTATAAGCGCTATGCCTTCTTCAAACAACGCCAGCGCATCGTCAAGAGGTGTTTTGGGATCGCTTAAAAGCTGTACAAGCTCATTTAAGCGTTTTTCGGCTGACTCAAACGATATATTTTTAATTTCAGACATTCTTTTCCTTTCCGCTGACGGTAACGTCAAGTTTTCCGTCGGCAAGCAAAACCGTAAGACGGTCATCGCAGTCTACTTCATCAACACCTGTAATTACTTTATCATTCTTCAAAAGCTTTGAATATCCCTTTGAAAGGATGGTAAGAGGGCTTTGCATATTAAGTTGTTCTGCAAGTGATGATACACCCTGCCTTTTTTCGCGAATGAGGTGTGAATAGCTGTTTTTGAGATTTACAGCTAAAGAATCAATATACAGCCGTTTATCATTTATTATTCTTTCGTAGGATGAAAAAACACCTGAATTTGAAAAGGATTCAAGACTTTCACGGCAGCCTTCAAGCTTTGATGACATTTCACGGCGGAGCATTTTATCAAGTGCATACAGTCGTTCTTTAAGTTCGTATTTGTCCGGCACGGCAAGCTCGGCGGCGGCAGACGGTGTTGAAGCACGCAGATCGGCAACGAGATCCGATATGGTAAAATCATGTTCGTGTCCGACGGCTGATATCGTAGGTATCGGACAGTCGTATATCGCATATGCAAGCTTTTCGGAATTGAATGCAAAAAGATCTTCGCCAGATCCCCCTCCACGGCCGATAATTATAACATCGACACAAGAGTTGTCGGTAAAATATTCAATTCCCGAAATAAGAGATGATTCTGCTTCGTTTCCCTGCACTATTGCAGGGTACAAAATTATATCGGCTAAAGGATATCTCCGTGATGTAATATTGATTATATCATTGATCGCGGCACCGACGGGAGATGTTATAACACCTACTGCACGTGGGAATTTCGGAACGGTCTTTTTATGATTTTCGTCAAAAAGACCTGATGCCGCAAGCTTTTCTTTAAGCTGTTCAAGTGCAAGAGCCGCTTGTCCGACACCTTCGGGAACGATTGACGATACGTATATCTGATACACACCGTCACGCACGTAGGAAGATACCTTTCCGCTGACTATTACGTTCATACCGTCAGTTGGAACGAAAGACAGCTTTTCGGCAGATGACTTGAACATAACCGCGCGAACGGATGATGTTGCATCCTTTAAAGTAAAATATATATGACCGCTCGCGATATGAAGCTTGAAGTTTGATATTTCACCCGAAACGTAGACCTTTGAAAGGACGGGTGAATTATCAAGCATCATTCTTACGTATTCGTTAAGCTTCGAAACGCTTAAAATGTTTTTTTCTTTATTTATCGGCATTTAATCTATCCATACACAAAAGTGCCGTTCCTGCGGCGTTGTCCTGCGAAAATTGAGGTTCTGCACAGAAAGCACCGTACTTGTTTTTCATAAACGATGACAAGGTTTTATTTGATGATACACCGCCGGAGAAAATTATATCCTTTGATTTTGAAAATTCAAGAAGATTGTCCGTTATCTTTTCAAGCGTAAGTCTTATAAATTCAGTAAGATATGCGGCTGTTTCACTTTTTTCAGCACCGTTTTCAATAAGCTTGAGGCAGAGGTTTTCCCCGCCCGACATATTGCAATACGTTCCGTTTACCGATACCTTCGGCTTTGAGATCTTTTTTGTATATTCGTTTGCAAGTGCTTCAAGCTGTGCTCCGCACGGAAAATCAAGCCCTAATTTTACACCTATTCTGTCAATAAGCTGTCCTGCCGTAACGTCACGGCTTCCGCCGATGATATCGACCTTATACGTATGATCTTCTGACACGACTTCCAAAAGCTCAAACGTGCCGCCCGACAGATGATATGCGTAAAACACACCGTCAAATTCAGCCTTTGATGAGTATAACGCCGCTCTTATATGTCCTGCCTGGTGGGAAAACTCATAAAGAGGAACGTTGAGCGCACGGCTTATAGATGATGCTGAAGATATCCCCGACAAAAAGCAAGGCATATACGAACCTTCAACATCACGCGGTCTTGTACTGACACCGACAGCGTTGACATCTGATATATCGCTTTTTAACATAGACATTGCGGCGGGGATGTTTTTTATATGAGCAAATACGGCGTCGGACTGTCTTAAGCCGACGCCGCCTTTTGAAACTTTTAACGGTATGCGGATGTTTTCTGTAATTACCCCGTCTTCACAAACAGCCACGGACGTCGTGTAATTACTCGTGTCAATACCGATGGTTTTCACTTATAATTCTCCGTTTTAGAGAGTGTATTCAATATTCCGTTTATGAATGCAGGTGCCGCATCGTCATCGTATTTTTTTGCAAGCTCGACAGCTTCGTTTATGGATACGTTTACGGGTACGTCATCAAGGTTTTTCATTTCATAAACAGAAAGTCTTAATATTGAAAGAGAGGTTTTTGAAATTCTGTCGGATGCCCAGCCTTCGGAATACTTTCCGATAAGCTCGTCAAGCTCATTCAAAGACACCTGAACACCTTCAAATACAGTTTGTATATATGGGTCTTTTTCGAAACCGTCGATGTTTTCGGCATTTGAATATATTTCTTCGAAAGTCAATTCCTGATGAAATTGACTTTCGAATATAAGCTTAAATGCCCATTCTCTCGCTTCGCTTCTTTTCATTTGTTTCTCCTTCAGCTTCTTTTTGTTACGCCGAAAGAAGCGTCCGTGCCGTTGATATTCCATTCAGCAGTATAAGCACCGCCTGCGGAGTATACAACCTCGGCTGTGAGTGTGTCGGAACAGATCTTGTCTGTATTGCGTTTGATGATCTCGGATATCTTACCGCTGTCGGAAACGTTGAGAGTGATCTTATCCATAACTTCAAAGCCTGCATCTTTACGCATCGTCTGAACTTTGGAAATGATCTCACGTACAAAGCCCTCTTCAATGAGTTCATCAGTAAGAACCGTATTGAGTATGACAGTTATTCCTCTGTCGGCTACAGACTCAAAGCCCGAAACCTTGCCGGAATCAATAAGAAGATCTTCGCGGTCAAGCTCATAAACTTCACCTGAAAGTGTAAGCTTGAGCTTTCCTGTTGAATCGAGTTCATCCATAGCGGCGTTGCCGTCGATATTTGCAAGTACTTCACGGCACTCATTTATAAGCTTTCCGAGCTTTCTTCCGAGTGTTTTAAGCTGAGGCTTGAACGTGAACGTGGTGAACGCACGCATATCGTCGATAAACGATGCCGTCTTTACGTTAAGCTCGTCTTTGATTATATCAATATAATATTCGTTGAGCTTGCTCGGTGCGTTTATGAACATTTCAGATAACGGCTGTCTGTTCTTGATAACTGCAGCGTTTCTGCAAGCACGGCCGAGAGCGACGATTTCTGCCGCTTCATCCATCTGACGTTCAAGCTCTTTGTCTATGAGGCTTTCATCAGCTACGGGATAATCGCACAAGTGTACGCTTTCGGGCGCATTTTTATCGTTAAGCGCAACGAGATTTCTGTATATATCCTCTGTCATAAAAGGTATGAGGGGAGCAGAAAGCTTAACAAACGTAACAAGGCAGGTATAAAGAGTCATATATGCTGCTTTCTTGTCGTCCGTCAATTCCTTAGCCCAGAATCTTTCACGGCAGCGGCGTACGTACCAGTTTGAAAGCTGATCTACAAAGCCTTCCATAGCACGTGCTGTTTCTGTTATTTTATAATCGTTCAGATAGCCGTCAACCGTCTTTGTAAGCGAATTGAGCTTCGAAAGTATCCACTTATCCATAACGGTAAGGCTGTTTTTGTCAAGTGTATAATCGGATGCGTTGAAATTATCAATGTTTGCGTAAAGCACGAAGAACGCGTAAGTGTTCCAAAGCGTA
>JAZOSS010000045.1:0-5953 GCA_045657205.1 Eubacteriales bacterium | reverse complement strand
AAAATGATATCGTAACGCAGGCTCCTTCCGTAGTTGTGTAAGCACAACTACATCACCTCTCCTCTCGGAGGAAGGCAAATTAAAAGAGCCTCATACGAAGCTCTTTTATTATTTATGCACCGAATTTTACTGCATATCCGTCGACGTCTTTACCGGCCTTTTTGTCCCAACCCGATCCTTTAGTTATTTGATTCCACTGTTCTTCACTGCCGGTAAAATTTATCGTTTGAAGCTTTGAACAGTCGTAAAATGCATAATCACCTATATTTGTAACACTGTCCGGTATCGTTATTTGTGTAAGGCTCTCGCAGTTAGAAAATGCAGCGTGACCTATACTTGTAACACTGTCCGACATCGTTATTTGCGTAAGATTTAAACAGTCGTAAAATGCCCTGTTACCTATACTTGTAACACTATCGGGTATCGTTATTTGTGTAAGATTTTTACACCAAGAAAATGTATCGTCACCTATACTTGTAACACCGTCCGGTATCGTTATTTGTTTAAGACTTGAACAGCCGGAAAATGCATAGTTACCTATACTTGTAACACCGTCCGGTATCGTTATTTGTGTAAGACTTCTGCAGTGGGAAAATGCTTCTTCACATATACTTGTAACACCGGCAGGTATCGTATACGATGTTCCTTTTCCACCGGGATATGCCACGAGCGTTGTTTTGTCTTTATTAAACAGTACACCGTCAATACTTGCGTAACTTGCATTACCTGATGAAACGTCTATCGCTTGAAGATTTGAACAGACGGAAAATACACCGACACCTATGCTTGTAACAGCGTCCGGTATCGTTATTTGTGTAAGGCTAAAACAGTAGGAAAATGCATGATCACCTATATTTGTAACAGTGTCCGGTATCGCTATTTGTGCAAGTCTTTCACAGCTGGAAAATGCAGCGTTACCTATACTTGTAACACCGTCCGGTATCGTTATTTGTGCAAGACTGTCGCAGTTGGAAAATGCAACGTTACCTATACTTGTAACACTGTACGGTATTGTTATTTGCGTAAGGCCGTTGCATTCGTAAAATGCACTGTTACCTATACTTGTAACACTGTCCGGTATCGTTATTTGTGTAAAATCGCAGTCGTAAAATGCATAGCTGCTTATTTTCATTACGCCGTTTTTGATTACGACTTTATTGATATTTTCTTTTTCTCCGTACCACGGAGCATAATTGCCATCACTATAATCCTTCATAGCGGAGTCGTTGATTATTGTAAGTGTGCCGTTTTTAAGTGACCATCCTTGTGCGATCTCATCACTTGTGAAAGCTGAATTATCAATAACTTCATCGTCATCGTCATCGTCGTCGTCTTTTTCTTCGACTCTTTTGTCATCGTCATCCGAGCAGGAGGTTATAAAAACCGCCGAAGTTGACAAAACGAGTGCGAGTGCTATCGCGCCTATTTTTTTGATGCTGTCCTTTTTCATAGATATTTCTCCTTAAAATAGTAAATCTGTGCTTACATAATAGCATCATTATTCTATCACTGTATATAAAAAATGTAAACAATCGTGATATTTTTTGAAAAAACGCAATTTTTTGTTAATACACAGGGCAAAGCTTTCGCCGCCGCTTATTCGTCAGCGGGGAACGACTCACGCTCCTTTGTTTATCATCCTTTCGGAGAAGGTCTGTAAGGAGATTCGATTTCGTTTTTGACGAAAAGAAATATTACCGAATATTTAAATATTTTAAAAATATGTTGATTTATCGCGTCAATTAGTGTATAATACCCCTGTTAATATAATATATAAAGGAGAACACGAAAATGGCACTTGTTACAACAAAGGACATGTTCAAAAAAGCGTACGACGGCGGTTATGCTATCGGCGCGTTCAACATCAACAATATGGAGATAATTCAGGCAGTTACGGAAGCTTGCGCTGAAGAAAAATCTCCCGTTATCCTTCAGGTATCGTCCAGCGCAATGAAATACGCAGGCAAGGAATACCTTATGGGTATGGTAAACGCCGCTATGGAAACGACGGGTATCGATCTTGCCCTTCACCTTGACCACGGCGCAAGCTTTGAAGCTTGTAAGGAATGTATCGACGCAGGATTTTCCTCCGTTATGATCGACGGCTCACACGCTTCCTTCGAAGAAAACATCGCACTTACGAAGAAAGTCGTTGAGTACGCTCACGACAAGGGCGTTGTCGTTGAAGGTGAGCTTGGTAAGCTCGCCGGAATCGAGGACGAAGTAAACGTATCCGCTGAGGACGCTTCCTACACGAAACCCTCCGAGGTTGAAGAATTCGTTTCAAGAACGGGCGTTGACAGCCTTGCTATCGCCATCGGTACGAGCCACGGCGCATTCAAGTTCACAGGCGAAGCAAAGCTCAGATTTGATATCCTCGAAGAGATCACAAAAATTATGCCCGGATATCCTATAGTTCTTCACGGTGCTTCCAGCATTGACGAGGAGCTCGTTGCAAAGATAAACGCTTGCGGCGGTTCTATGGGCGGTGCTAAGGGTATTCCCGAGGAGATGCTCCGCCGTGCGGCAGCATCCGCTGTATGTAAGATAAATATGGACTCCGACCTCCGTATTGCAATGACGGCAGGTATCCGTGAAGTATTCACGAACAAGCCCGAAGTATTCGATCCCAGAAACTACCTCGGCAACGCTCGCAAGATCATCAAAGAGGTCGTACGCCACAAGCTCGTAAACGTCCTCGGATCAAACGGAAAAGCGTAATTTAATGAAAGAAACAGCAAAATACACAGTCAGCGTGCATGACGAGGATGCCTTCGGTAATATGAGGGCATCCGCCATGCTGCGGCGCATGCAGGAATGTGCCAACCTTCAGCTTCAGAAGATGAAAGCACCCGACGGAACGCTTCTTTCCGAGGATATGGCACAAAAAAACAGAGGCTTCATTTTGTGTAAGCTCAATATGAATATCTACCGCCCGTGCCACGCATACGACGAGCTTAACGTCGAAAGCTGGATATCAAACGAACGGGGCGTCGTTTCCGAAAGACTTTACAAGGTCTTTTGTGGCGGAACACTCGTAGCGGAGGCGTCATCCCTCTGGGCTATGGTTGAAAATGCAACGAAAATTATACGCGTAAGCGAGTACGAAGACCTCGCAGCACGTGATGACGATACGGTCGGTGCCGAAACACCGAAGCACTTGCGTATTCCCGAGGCAGAAAAGCTCGTTTTGCTCGGCAAGCGCACGATATATTACTCAGACATCGACATGAACTGCCATATGAATAACACGAATTACCCCGATATGCTTGCGTCGTTCATCCCCGCAATGCATTATACGAGGTTTCCAAAAGAAAAAGGAAAGTTCATTTCAAATATAAATATCAACTTTATATCCGAAGCCCCTTTGGACGATACACTTGACGTGTACTCTTACGAAGACGGAGAATGCATATATTTCAGAACCGTCCGAGGTGACGGAAAAACGAACGTAGAGGCACGCATTACGCTGTCCTGATGAAAATTAAAAATGCCGAAAGCGGAAAGGATGTCATTCGATTGAAAAACAAATTTTTAACTGTAATATTGATAATAATTCTGTTTATTCCGACAGTTCTCGCTCTTATATCCTACAATCCGCCGTTTGATAAGCTGACGGATAACAAGGATATGATAACGTCTGCCGTTATTGAAACGCCAAACGGTGTGATGACCGAATATACCGACAAACAGACGATAGATTCAATATCTTCCCTGCTTTCCGGAGAAAAGACAGCACAGATACCCGACGACGTAAATACCTTCAACTCCTTTAAGATAAAGCTCAAGGGCGGGGACGTTGAAGAAGTGTACACGGTATATATGAACGTCGGAAAGCTTGAAGATATCTACTATTATAACGATGAAGACAAAATTCCGTACAGATCCTCTGCCGAGGACGGCCGTAATTTTGCATCGCTTGATGCATCAAAATTCCTTTACGGCTACGACGTTCCAACCCTCACCGTCGGTGAAAATAAAACAGTGATATCTCCTATGGAATTTACATGGAGATATAAAAACGTAAAGGGTGACTACGTTGAAGCCGATATCCCCGTAACGGACGAAGTCGTAAACGTCGGAACGCTCAACGCAGGCGATCTTGACATACTCTTTTCACGAATTCCCGAGGACACGGACGTATACATAACGATAACGGACAGCGACGGAAACGAGGTAAAACGTCCGTTTAACGAATATAACGGCGTTTATCCGCAGACGGAAACGTCATACACCTTCAAAATAGAGGTGCAATGGCGTGAAGCGGAAGGAATGTCAGGTGTCGGAAACGGCAAATATTCCTTTGCCGCAACCGTAAAGGCTGCCCCTTCGTTCAACGTATGGACGACGAGCCTTGAGCATACAGGCCAGCTCTTTGTTGAAAGAGGCGGTGTGATAGTCGTAGGTGCGAAAAATATAGATCCCTCCCTTGCGACGTTCAAAAGCGAGCCTGCACTGTGTGACGGCGTAAAGTTTTACAAAAACGGCGATGCATCCTTTGCCGTCATTCCCACGACGTACGCAACGGAGCCGGGCGTATACAGTATGACTTTTGAATACGGTGCTATAAAATCAACTTATGAAATAACGGTTACGGAGAAAAATTACACCTCAAATGATTTTGACGTTAAAAAATCCGTGCTTGAAGAATATATGACGGAAGAAAACCTCAAAGCCGTCAAAACGCTTATCGAAGGCATAACGTCGTCAGAACCCTCCTCCGCTTGGCTTGGCGGTGACGAGTTCCTTTTCCCGACATACCAGCAGAATTACATCGTAGGATACGGCAGCTCCGTTGAATTTGCAGGCGAGAAAACCGAACACGTTCATATCGGTATACAGTCCCGTCTTTACAAGGGTAACTACGCAACGGCTATGGCATCGGGAAAGGTCGCATTCGTAGGAGAGGATAAGATACTCGGCGGTTACGTCGTTATCGACCACGGTCTCGGCGTAAGATCCTGGTATACAAGACTTGACATTTCGGGCGTAAACGTCGGTGACGAAATTGAAAAAGGTGCAAATATTGCCCCCAATAACGGAAGCGGATTCGGTGAAAACTCAAAGAGAACGTTCTCTGCCGTGTCTGTCGGAGATGATTTCGTATCTCCGCTGTGGCTCATCGAAAACGGATTTTCTTTACCTGAAGTATAAAGGATAAAAACGTGAAAAAAACAAAAACGATGAAAAAAGATCCCTTGGCTGACGTGTCAAGGAAGATAAACAAAAAAGTGAAAAATGCGGGAAAGGTCCTCGACACGGTCGATTTTATTTCTGACTGCATACTTGAAATAAACGACGACGTGACGGCTATTATGGACCGTGACCCTGCGGCAACGAGCAAAAAGGAAGTCCTGCTTCTTTATTCGGGACTTCACGCCGTTATAGCTCACAGAGTGGCGCACAGACTGAACAAAAACCATCCGTTTGCCGCAAGAGCGGTAAGCCAGGCGGCAAAGTTTGCAACGGGTATTGAGATACACCCCGGTGCAACTATCGGAAAAGGTCTGTTTATCGACCACGGCTGCGGTGTCGTAATAGGCGAAACGGCTGAAATAGGCGACAACTGCACGATATACCAGGGAGTTACCCTCGGCGGTACGGGTAAGGATGTCGGAAAGCGTCACCCCACCCTCGGCGATAACGTAATGGTAGGGGCAGGTGCCAAGGTGCTCGGCCCGTTCAAAGTGGGAAATAACTCAAAGATCGCCGCAGGTGCCGTCGTGCTTCACGAAGTACCCGAAAACACGACCGCCGTCGGCATCCCCGCAAAGGCAGTTGCAAAGAAAAATACGGAAGAAAAGCAGGACCTCGACCAGATACACATCCCCGACCCCGTATCAGCAGAGCTTGCAAGACTTACCGAAAGAATAGAAGAGCTTGAAAAGAAGCTTAATGGAGAGAAAAAATGAAACTTTTTAACACGATGACAGGTGAAAAGTCGGAGCTTGTG
>JAZOSS010000044.1:0-3630 GCA_045657205.1 Eubacteriales bacterium | reverse complement strand
GTCACCGACAGCTTCTATAAGCCCTCTTAACTTTTCTTTATCGCTTTCCGGACACCAGCCGCAAATTATGAACCTGTCTTTGTAAAGTGCGGCATATTTTCTTATTTCAAATGCTTTTTTTCTTTGAACGACGCACGCGAGCATTTCGGATGCGGTTTCGTTTTGGAGCTTTGCGTTATTTTTTTGTTTATCCGAAAGCTCTGCAAGCTTTTGTTCAAGCTGTTTTATTTCGTCTTCGAGCTGTTTAGTTATCTGACTCGGTGTTCCCTTTTGCTTTTTTACGGGAAGCGTTTCAAAATAAAGACTTGAAAAGATACGGCTTGCTTCTTCCTTCATGGATATCGGTGCAAAATACACACCGTAGCACAGCTCATGGTCTATTTTCGACGGATAAAAAATAATATCGGTGTGCGAATAGTTTGCCTTGAACTTTTCGTACGAAGAATTAGCAAATACACCGAATTTTACCGTTGTAAACTCGCAGGCAAATACTTCTTCAAGATCAAATTCTATACTGCAAAACTGCTCTATAACGTGTTTATAGCTTTTCTTTTCCGCGATATCTGCTTTTGCTTGCGAAATTTCTTTGTCGATATTTTCGCTTGTTTCCGCATTGTTGCGTATGTAGGCATTTATTTCGCCGTCGGTTATGTGACTGAAATCGCCTTCGGGCACTTTATCATTTTTTAGTATGGAACACAGTGAGGATTCCATTGCAAGATACGGATTTTCTTCTCTGAGCGGTACAAACGAGCTGACGTCAGAATAAAACTTTTTCAAGTCGTCAGGGTGAAATACCGACGATGTCATAAGAGCATCGAGTGTTTTATCAAGAGAAGAACGGGGTCCTGCAATGCTTACACTGCACATTTTGCAAACAGACATATCATTCCTCCGATATCATTGCCGTTATTTGTTCTTTGGCAAGTGAATATCTTATACCTTCAACTATTTTTATAATATTACCAAGCTCCGCTTCAAGTAAGTAAAGATATGACAGTACTATAATGGCGGGGTGGGTTGAATATCTTAAATATTTTTTGCATTTCTTTTTGCATACCGACGTTTCGGAATCGTATCCCGAATCAAGAAGCTTTTTGATCTCTTTTCCTCTTTGGTGAGAGATATCGTTTCTTCCGTCGATAAGCTCAAGCAATTTTTTCTCTGACAAGTTTCCGTGTTTCATCAGCGAGCGCATAATGTACTCACCGTTACATTCGGGATAGCTGTAGAACCTTGCGATAGACGATATATTCTTTGAATCAATATATGTTTTGAAAAAGCCGTACGCTTCTTCTTTTTCACTTGCCGAAGGAAGCTTTTCTATTCGAGTGAATATATCATCGAATATAAAGTCCCAGAGTTCCGCTTCAAGATGCACCGTATCAACTGCCGCTGTGCAAGACTTATATTTTGAAAGAATACCGTAATAAGGGGATTTTTCCGCAGACGATAAAATATCGTCATACGTTACGGCTTCAGATAAAGCGTGCATATCAATATCCGAATCTTTGCCAAAATTCGACAGATATAAATGAAACGGCTCGTCTGTGCCGTGTATTCCCAAAGAGGAAACGGCGCGAATGAGAATATTCGCTTCTCTTCTTGCTGAAAAGAAATCGCGTATGTACGTACCGCTTCCCATAAGATAGGAAGAAAGCTTCAAATAATCGCCGTATTTCCTTTTTTCAAGAAGCCATTCAAGATTTGAACGGTGTACAGAGGATACGGCACGTTCGGAGCTGAAAATATCCGCATACCTTTTTTTTGAATTGAGGTACGTTGCAACCTCTCCGACGCTGTCACACAGGATAAGCTGTTTATAATCATCCTGTGTCAACATATCTGCATACATACACCTTGCTTTTGCAGCAGCGGCATTTTCACTTGCCGATATCTTGATTCCCGGAGAGGTTTTACTTATCCGTATCATTATAACCCTCAAGAACTCTTTCGGCTATTTCATCTGCCCACTTTTCGCAGTTTGAACTGTAAGCTGAAGAAAGATCATCGCCTATCTTTTTATACTTCTTACTTGCTTCTTTCCACGAATCGTCTGCTGCTTTTTTCTTTTCTGCGAGCTGTTTTTTTATTTCCTCGTCAGCATCGTGCATATATTTGTCTTTTATTTTCGCTTTTTCTTTTGATATTTCGGCTTCAAGGTTGGCACGTTTTTCTTCGACAGCGTGCGATATCTTACGTGCTTCTTCATCCGCTTTCAAAATCTTTTCTATAAGATCGTTCACGGCATCGTCGCCTCCTTTAAATTTGCATACATTGTTAATGTTATACCATATTTGTTCATTTTTAAATGACAAATTTTAAAAAAAATATGAACGCTATTGCTTTTTACCGTATATTGTTATACAATCTCTTTACAAATTTTACTATTTACATCGGAGTAAGTATGGCAAACGAAAGATTTGACTGCATAATTTCAAACGTCAGGTACGGAATATCGGTAGCAGACATCGGATGCGACCACGCATACGTATCGTGCAAGCTCGTAAAACTCGGGATATCAAACCGTGTCTACGCATCGGATATAAGAAAAGGGCCGCTTGAATGTGCAAAAGCAAATATTGAAAAATACGGTTACAAAGACCTTATACAAACACATCTGCGTGACGGCCTTGACGGTATTGAAGAATTTTCCCCTGATGATATTATAATAGCCGGTATGGGCGGAGAGCTTATATCTCAGATAATAGACAAAAGCCCTTACGTTCGTAACAAAAACGTTCATCTCATTTTACAGCCTATGACGTGCTCTTACGAATTACGTTTATACCTTTCGCAAAACGGATTTGAAATACTTAACGAGTCCCTCTGCCGTGACAGCGGAAAGATATACGAGATAATTTTGTGCACTTATAAAGGTATACCGTACACACTTTCCGAATCATCTTTGCATATCGGTATAAAAACACAGAAAGAACCGCTTTTCAAAGACTTTTTATTTTCCAGGATAAAGAAATTCTCGCATATTTTAAACGGTAAAAAATCATCATTTGCTGATACATCGAAAGAAGAGGAACTCATAAACGAACTGAAAGGACTTGCAGAAGATAAATTATGAAAAAAATATTTACGGTAATACTTCTTACAGCACTGCTTTTTACATCCTGCATCAGTAAAAACGTATCCGTCGCACCTGATACGGATATCGGTTCAGTATCCGATACAGAAGACGATACTATCGTACAAAATACCGATAAAATATGCGACTCGTTCCCTGTCGGCTCTCTTTTCATAGCGGACAGCGATATAAGAGAATACTCAGTTGTACTTTTATCAAGTGAAGATGATACGGTGAAATATGCCGCAGATGAGTTTGTTTCATACATTCACGCCGCTGTCGGAGTAAAGCTTAATATAAGCGATACTGCAAAGGATAAAAATGTATTTATAACGTCGGGAAAAGACCTGCCCGATACGGTTTCCGGAATTTTGACGGATGCAAGTGATGAAGGATATGTAATTAAATGCGACGGTGATGATCTTTACATAGCTTCAAATACAAGCAGAGGTGTTTTATACGGCGTATACAGCTTTTTGGAAGACTACGTGGGTGTAAGATATTACACCTCTGACTGTGAAAGAATACTTAAAAATGAAAAAATAGTCATT
>JAZOSS010000043.1:0-3364 GCA_045657205.1 Eubacteriales bacterium | reverse complement strand
GATTGCACTCAAAGAATCCAATGAAACAAGCTATTGGTTAAAACTGATGTTTGAAACCAAAAGGATAGATACTACAACTTATCAACACACAGAGAAACTTTGTGGCAATATCCGCAGACTTTTGATTGCATCCTGTAAAACCGCAAAGGAGAACGCAAAATGAAAAAGGTACTACGGGCCAATGTCCCTTTGCTTACACCCAACGGTAAAACAATGGTTCCTATAGTGATTACATACGACGATAGTGAGGTTATAGCAAATCCACAATCAGAAATCAACTTTTTGTATAACGGAATAGAATACAACGGATATGGTGCAGATTATCTCTGGACAGATACGCTTGCTGATTTACAAATGAAGCTTCCCGAAGATGTTAAGCTGGCTTGCTGTATGACTTGCCGTCACGGCAATATGTGTCCTTACGGAAATAAAGAAAATCAGCTCATTTGCACAAAAGACATAACGATAACAAGCAAAGAGGATGTGCTTGACCTGTTTGACCAAACAGACTCCTTTGAAGAACGGGCGGTTGCTTCCCTCGACTTTTGTGAAGATTTTGTTTGTCAAAGCGATGACTACTACACATATAATGATTATTTTTATCAGTTAAGCCGAAAGATAGGGGGCAAATAGTAAATCCATACTACTTTTGGTCGTTTTTACCCCTACTTATACTACTTTTAGTCGCTCTTTCGCAAAAAAAGCACACATTTGTCTACCGACGAATGTTCTGTTTTTGTTTATCCAAGCCGCAGGCTTGGTATATCATTACGAGACAGTCGTGTATATCATCAAGGGCGGAAAACTGCTCTTGTATCTCATCACGCGCAGCGTGCATCTTACCTGAGTCTTGATGATATACAAGGCGATGAAATAAATCTCTGCGGGAGTGAGTGGATATATTTCATTTTAAAACTCTTTCTTTTAAACTTGAAATTTTCACATTTACAAGCTATGATATAGGAAGGTATTTTGCACGGAGAAACAGCTATGAAAAGAAAAAAGAAAGCTACATTTATGTTTTTATCGGCACTTTTGACAGCAGTTCTTCTTTTTGGATGCGGAGAAAATAAAAGCAGCGATACAACAGATGCACAAAGCAGCATAACATCTGAAGAAACTGTAAAAAGCGATGAAACTTCCCCCGAGACATTTCCGGATGAGAAAGAAGAAAAGTTTGATATAAGCTCTTTGGATAGAAAGACCGTTATGGGAAGCGAAAGAGACGTAAACGGATGGGTATATACGCTTAACGACAGCGGAATAATGGTTCGTGAAGCAAGATTTGATTCAGGTCTCGGTGGTAAACCTGTCACGATAGCTCATATGACAGATCTTCATTTCAATTATTGCAACGAAGAAGATTTTAAAGAAGCTAACCCTTCCGTTATGAGTACGTACGAAAACAGAATATGGCTTAAAGACGGGGAATCCGTCCCGAATGCCGCAAAATGTCTGGAGCTGGGATCAAAAGCGGATCAGATAGTGATAACAGGCGATGTGCTTGACTATATTTCAAACGGTTCTATCGAGCTTTTGCAAACACAGATCTGGGATAAATACCCCGAAACACTTGTAACTCTCGGCAACCACGAGGCAACAAGAGTGTGTCAGGGAACGGTCGAGGATACTACCACGTTTGAATCAAGACTTGATATACTGAAAAAAGCATGGAAGCACGATATATTCTACACATCCAAGATCATCGAAGAAAAAGTTATGGTGATCCAGATGGATAATGCGTCTGATCTTTCGTATTCCGGTCGCTTTTGGGAGTGCCAGATAGAACCTTTGAAAAATGATCTTGCGCTTGCACGTGAAAAAGGTTACGTTGTACTTTTGTTCTATCACATTCCAATCGCTACAAATAATCCCAAAGAAACGAAAGTAAAGCCGGTCTATCAGATAGATACGTCACCTACATATTTTACAGACATAGGAACTTCACACAAAGCAGATGATGCAAGTGCCGCCGTATACGATCTTATCGTAAATAATGCAGACGTTATAAAAGGAACGTTCTGCGGACATCTTCACGGCGATTATTACACCGAAATAGTTGCAAAAAATCCCGACGGCTCAGCGGCAGTCATTCCTCAATATATTCTTCGCGGAACTCCGTACGAGCACGGACACGTTCTTTGGATAACAGTAAAATAAAAGACAAACAGCAGGGTACTTTTTCGTACTCTGCTGTTTAATTTATAGATCTTACTCTGCCGCTTCTGTATCGGCTTCGGGTGCTTTATCGTCAGGCATTGATATACCGGGTATGGTTCCGGATGCCGGCATATCTTTAATGACAGTTTTTAAAAGCGCCTGCGCTATGGGGCTGTCTTTTCCGAGAATTACCGTTTTGTCACCGCCCGAAAGGGAAGATTTGAGAGCATCAAGTGAAAGAATGAATTCATAAAACGACTGCTTTTCTTTCGTGTTGAACGCCTCGGCAAGTATACGCATATATTCACCCTCACCCTCGGCGATTATTTTTTCAGCCTCCGCATATGCGTTTGAAAGGGAAACACTTACCTGCTTATCAACGTCTGTGCGGAGCTGAGTTGCCTGCTTTTCACCTTCTGCTCTGTACTGTTCGGCATCGCGTGTTCTTTCGGATATCATTCTTGTATAAACCGCTTCCTCGTTTTCTGCGGGAAGATCAAGACGTTTCATTTTTACGTCAACTACCGTTATACCGTAATCCTTCGATTTTTCCATTACTTCCTGCCTGATCTCTTCGTAAATGGCGTTACGTTCTTCAGCGGGAAGGTCATTAATTATATCGTCCTGATTAAGAATACCCATTTTGGTTTTAAAGGCGTTATATGTCGTATCGTAAAGTCTGTTTTCAGCCGCCGCCGTCGTACTTACCGTCTGATAAAATAAAAGGGGATCTTCTATCTGCCACGTTATATAGCTGTCTACAGTCATACTCTTTTTATCGAGTGTAAGGACCTCAGACGGAGGAATATCGTAAAAAAGTGTCGTTTTTGGGAATGATTTAACTTCATCAACAAAAGGTATCTTGAAATAAAGTCCAGGTTCGGATTTCGTATCAATGATCTTTGAAAAACGAACCGTACACTTATATTCGTTTTCAGCAACAACGAAGAAGGACTGCGTAGCAACGATCGCCAAAAGTAAAAGAAGTACGCACGGTATTGCAATTTTAAGAGTCTTTTTCATTATTCGCTTACCTCCTTGTTTGACTTTGTAAATGATTCGATCGGCAGAAGCTTCTGCACGTCACCGTCGCCTGTATCTATATACAGTTTAACACCGGGGAGTGCTTCGCTTACGGCTTCAAAATACATTCTTACAACCGTTGATTCGGGGCTTATGGAGTACTGATCGTACATAGCGGAAA
>JAZOSS010000042.1:0-29339 GCA_045657205.1 Eubacteriales bacterium | reverse complement strand
GACATTGTATTTGGCGCTTTGGGTATTCCTACAATGGATGATATTTTGATCCACACAGTGTTAAATGACTATGCATGTACGCTTGCTGTCATTTTGAAAACTAAAAGGAGCAGTTTTAATTCACAGTTTAATTCTGCTGATATAGCAATGTACGAAAGCTTGTTTGACGCATTTGTTGCTGCTAACAATGCTTCCGTTGAAGCTTTGCGTCCTATGGCAAAATGGAGCGAAGATTGGTTAGATTCGGTAATTATAAGATACGAAAATTTTGGATATGATGATTACATCGGTTTGATAATCAAAAATCTTGAAAATACTCCTGTCGAACAAAGGAAAACAAAATTTTTCAACAGCTGGACAATTAAAGACAGTAATTTCAAATTGCTGGATTCTTCGGATGAGATAGTTGACAATGCAGCGTATATGTTTAACGGCGCATTTAACGCCAATGTTAAAGTATACGGCGGTAATTTCATAGTACCCGAAGACACAAAATACAATATAACAGGCAACTTAACTTTTTTTTCTTCTTCTTCTTATTATTCCGACTTATATATAGAGGAAGGAGCGGAGCTTACAATCGGCGGTGATTTGGTGTTTGAAAATACCGGTTGTGATCCGTTAAACTCAGGCACGCTCATTCTCAAAGGCAACTGCAAAAACTATTACATCGACAGCACTTCTTATTACAAAGGGAAGATAATATTTGCAGGAAGTGAACAGCAGGAAATTTCGGGAGAGTTTAAGGCATATAACGTTGATGTAATAAATCCCAAAGGAATAAAATATTTGTGTTCTGCACATGTTTACGGACATTATGATTTACACGGTAACCCGCTTGAAAATGGCAGTTATTATACCTATATATACACCGGCACAACGTTGGCGGATGGGTCTGATTATAAGAAAGTATATATTAATTCAAATTTCACATTGAGATCTAATATAAACGCCGATGTTAAAGTATTCGTTGCCAAATTCACAGTACCCGAAGACACAAAATACAATATAACAGGCAACTTAACTTTTTCTTCTTCTTCTTCTTATTCCGACTTATATATAGAGGAAGGAGCCGAGCTTACAATCGGCGGTGATCTGGTGTTTGAAAATACCGGTTGTGATCCGTTAAACTCAGGCACGCTCATTCTCAAAGGCAACTGTGAAAACTATTACATCGACACCCCGTCTTCTTACAAAGGAAAGATAATATTTGCAGGAAGTGAACAGCAGGAAATTTCAGGTTCATTCAGGTCGTATATAGTTGAGCTTGATAATGAAAGTGAAACAGGAACGGTATTTAACAATTCCGTCACCGTTACTGAACTGTTTAACCATAAAGGAAACGCATTTACGCTTAAATCAAGCGGTTCGTTTAATGACTATGATGTCGATGGAACCACGGATGAGCTTGATGCTGAACCAACAGTCGGAAATCCGTGCGTACTTACATTCGGAAGCTCAGATGATGCTGCAGGCTCAGTATCTCTGAATGAAGCGGATACGCTTTGCGGTACTGTTATTTCGGTTACGGCAGCTCCTTCTGAAAAATATGAGTTTTCAAAATGGATAAACTCCCAAGGCAAGACCGTTTCCACCTCTCCCGAATATATTTTCGTCGCACGAGGAGATGAAACATACACAGCTGTGTTTGTTAAGCGCACTCATTCCATAACCGTTCAAGCTGACGGCGGTGTTATTTCAGTACCTGGCAGCGCTGTTGTTGATTCTCAGGTAAATGTAACGGTAACCGAAAATGAGGGATATGTTTATCAGGAAGGTTCACTTAATTATGACGGTATCTTGATTGAAAACAATACTTTCATTATGCCGAATAACAGTGTTAATATTTCAGCAGTGTTCACACGTAATGATTGGTATTTTGCACTCAAAGACAAAATAAACGAAGCAAAGGCAATAGATTATTTTGAATATTCAAAGGAAAGTTACGCTACATTACAGTCAGCAATTACGAATGCTTCGAATATTCTTGAAAATAATATTGCGCAGTCTACAGCAGAAGAACACATTTCTTTGATTGACGCTGCTATTACAGGTCTGGAAAACAAATATGCTGTTGCAATCACTGCCGCATTAAATGGAATACAGTATATTGGTGTTGACAATTTTACAAGTAATTTAACAGTTGAAATTGTTTATGATAACGAAACAACAGATGTAATTTCAGATTATCAGATTCATAACTTTAATTGTAATACTATCGGCGATCAGACTGTTACAATTGAAGCGCAAGGGTTCACAACTGATCTGTCTGTTACAGTAATGCACAGACAGATGTCGGACATATCTGTGAAAGATATAGCAGATATGGTGTATCTCGGCGAAGGTAATGTTATTTGCCCCGATGTTGAAGCTGTTTATTCACTTACCGGGGATATTCTTATCGTAAACGAAGATTTCACAGTTTCATATGAAAACAACAATGCAGTAGGTGTTGCAACAGTTACCCTGATGGGTATTGGCAATTATGAAGGAAGCATTACTTGTAATTTCGTAATATATTGTGCTCATAATTACGTAATTACAAGCAATCGAGAACCTACGTGTACACTTGACGGCGATATTCAAAAACATTGCGACATATGTGGAAAAAGTTATAACAATATAACAGAGAATTTGCCCGAATCATCACATAGCTACGGATCAAATACGGATATTACCTATACTGTTGCATATGAAGGTGCAAAGTATATTGAGTTGCATTTTTCATCTTTAACAGAACTTGAATCAAATTACGATTATATCTATATTTACGATAAAAACGGTTCTTTGATCGGTTCGTATACAGGAAAAAATCTTGCATCAAAGGTGATAACTGTAGCAGGGGATGTTGCAAAAATCAGACTTAAAACTGATGGTTCAGTTTCAAAATATGGTTTTTCACTTGATTTGATCTATGTTTCATATGGAAGCTATGCACTTGGTCACGATTGGTCTAATAAGGATGGCGTTTGTGCAAGAGAAAATTGCGGAGAGCTTTGCGAGCATACCGGCGGAACAGCAACATGTACCGAAAAGGCTGTTTGCGAAATATGCGATATACAATATGGTGAAATTCTTGATCATAATTGGTCAAATAAAGACGGTATTTGTGCAAATGAATGCGGTGCTCACTGCACACATGAAACATATACTGATTGTACGTGTAATGTTTGTGGCCTTATCTGTGAACATACACTTACCGACTATCGCAACGTAAAAGAAGCAACACTTGATGAAGATGGTTATACAGGTGATATTTATTGCATGTCATGTGACATTGTCATCGAATACGGAAAAGTTCTGTATATGAAAAAAAGCAATGGTTTTACAGCGATACATATCGGTGAGTCTGAATTCAATGTAACTGAATACGAAGGTACACTTCCCGAAGAAATAAGCGGTGGCAAGGCATATAACATATCCTTTACAAGCGATAGTGCTCAATGTGTAAAATTGACATACACACTTGCATACGATTCATACAGCGAAATAACAGTATATAGAATCAATACTGATGGTACATACGAACGAGTTGAATCTAGTCTGAATGTAACAACGCTTAATCTCGGCAAATTTGGCACAGGTGTGTACGTTATAGTTACTTCAACAATTTCAGGTGATGCCAATCGTGATGGTGTCTTAAACAGTAAAGATATAATAAGAATAAAAAAATATCTTGAAGGAAAAGAAAATTTCATCACTGCTTCTTCCGACATAGACGGTGATGGACAAATAACCGGTCTTGATTTATCACTCATTATTGAGCTTATAGCACAAGGTCAATAACGGTATGTTTGAAAGTCAAATCACCTCTTCTACGTTCTGGCTTAATTTGATATATACCATTCAATTATGAACAATAAGAACTTGCACATATTGGATATCATATCCAAGTGTGCAAGTTTTCCTTATTTCTTTAGTTTTTCTACCATTACTTTCAGCCACTCCCCCCCCACTTACGAATATTCGTATGTATCTTGTTGGTTATTCCTCTTCGCCGAAGGTGCTGCAGTATGTAAGCATACGGCGGCCGATGACGGATACTTTGAACGTCGGGTTCGGCACGTGCACCGCTGTGCGTGGCAGGGTTGTGAGGAATTCGGACAGAATACTGCAGTCGATTTCTTCAAGTTCTGCGCAATTCATCACCATTTTTAACCGAGGTTCGCCTCACCACTAAAGGTTGATGATCCGCCTTTTTGGGTTTGATCATCAACCTTTTTATTATTATTTCCGATAACAAAAAGAACTGTCTTGAGTATAAATTTCACCGATAAGACAGTTCTATTCTGTTATTCATTTTTCAATAATTTGCAATCTGACTCTGCATCAACCGTAGATAGAATTACAACGAACCGCAATATAATCCATAGAATACGCACATCTGCAATAAAGAGTTAAGTCATATTCTGTTTCCGTAAGCCACTTACTTTCAGCTTTATCCGATCTGTCAACACGCTCCACGATATACGTAAAGTACGTCCCCGTCATATCCGTTACAATGACAGAAGTTCCGTTTTCTATCTCATCACAGAAGGAAAACTGTCGGGAATTGTCAGCACCTCCGATAACAAGCGTATTATCGTAAGCACTGCCGCAAAAACGTGCAGGAGATGCAATAAGTGCAGTACCGTTCCACTTATCCTTTATGGGAAGTATAATATTCAGAGAAGGAATTTCAAGCAATGCCACGTAATCCGTACCGTTTATCTGAAAAATCGGCATATTGGGATCTGCATAATTTCCAAGTACACCTGCACTTCTTTCGGGTAAAAGTTTTTCGATTTCTTCTGCCGCAGATTGACTTTTATTTGCCGCTATATATGTACATACCAAATTAGCAGCAATCAAACAAAAACTGACAGCGACCAGGCAAATACCCAAAACAAGTGTTATTTGAGATTTTACTTTTTTCATACTTTTCTGCATCTTTTGCCGTATATGCCCAAAATCATCAAAACAATTCCCGAAATGCACATCACTGCAATACAAAGCGGTAAATTAAAGCTATCGCCCGTCAGAGGCGGTTTTGGCGTTTCCGGATCTGAAGAATGAATATTTATAACCGAAAAAGAATTCCCGTTTTCTTTGATCATCACAGTATACCGATCGGAAACGGAGCGTTCCGCAACAGTCCACACAGCATCTCCATAATCGGACACCTGCCATATGTACGACCAATTATTGTCTTCACTCAACACACACGTTTCCTGCATAACACCGTCTTTATAAATATCTATCAAAACTTCCTTGGGACGATCGTTTTGATATCCTGAATCTTGCCACAGCTTTGTGACTTTATATTCATTTTTCGGAACATATTTAACACATTTAGGTTCTGCTTGCACCGTATAATCAAAAGTACCGTCTTGCATAGGAGTGGGAAGATAAATCATAAATCTATCGAAGAAATACGTTCCGTTTTTATTTTCCGCCATAACCTCGCTTACAAGATAGAGTCCCGTTTCTGCGTTTTCAAAAGTGACTGTACCAAGATCATCTGTCGTTTTTTTCATATAAGGCTCAAGCTGATCTGCAACAACGTATGAGCTTAACGTCGAGGCTATATCTTTCCACTGTTCCTGCGTTTTTATATCGTATATTTTTATTGGGTATGAAGCAAACGGTTCTACAAGCGCATACGTACCGTCAGGAAGCAATTCGGCTATTCGATAGATGCTTATCTGAAGATCTGAAAAAACTTGATCTTCTTTTTGATAGTTTAAAGTTAAGGTCGTTTTTTCAAAAACATCCTCTGTATTTGACGCATATGTCGGAGAAAGCATAGCGACACATATAAATATCAAACACATCAATGATATAACTTGCTTTTTCATAAAGATCTCCATTCCGCCTTAATAGCGGCGACACAAATATTTTGTGAAATTCAAATATGACGACTTTCAAAAAAATCAGATAAAATCCATTTTAAATTTAAATTTCAAAACATAAACCGTTTATGCTGAATAAAGCTTCACACAAACTCTTCTTTTAACGAGTCTTTCTTTACAGGTGCAAATATTACGTAAACGAGCAACACGAAAATAATCGGCAAAGCGACCATCGGCATAACGATCAACGGTTCTATTCGGTACGCTTCGTTGGCAATATAAATATTTTGCTTTTGTGAAGAATCCACCTGGTGACCTCTCACCAGCAACCGCTGTGTATTAATTCCGTACGGTGTACACGTCAGCAATGTGCAATAGTCTTTCCCCTCTTTTATGCGTATCAAACTGCTGTCATTCGGTTCAACGATTCGGATCTGATCCACCTCATACGTTATCGTGCGATCCAATATAGTAAAATAAAAAATATCTCCGACTTCCATTCTGTCAAGATGTGTAAAAAGTACAGCACTCGGCAGACCTCGGTGTGCGGATACAACACTGTGTATACTTTCACCGCCCACAGGAAAGCTTGTTCCCTGCAAATGACCGACAGCAACGCTCAAAACGCCGTCAGTCGTTCCGTGATATACGGGCAATTCCTGGCCGATCTTCGGAACTGTAATATATCCCATCATACCTGTTGATCCGATATTAAGAATATTGTTATAATCAGGTAATTTCCCATTTTCATAGAAAGGATCGTCAAGTTCGGAAAGCTTTCTGTTATAATCATACGCTTCGTCAAAAATAGCTGTATAGTCTGCGGGATCATACTGTGACAGCATAGACTCATAGTCAACTATCGCCTTGCTTTGTGTTTTTGAATTCCAATAACTGCTGACAGACGGATATAACAGCACGGAGAGTCCTACAAAAAACAATATTAAAAGAATAATTGTTGATCTTTTACCTTTCATAGGTCTCTCCCTAATGTTATTTCGTTTTAAAGACGGTCTTTTTTAATTATTTCCGCCTTGTATCTTTTTGGGGTGTTGCCGTGTGAAATGCAAAACCGCACTTCACACGGCGCCTTTATAATTTTATCTGTGATCAGTCTTCTATTTTGGACATTCTCTTCTTTGTCACGAGAACGACACCCGTAGACAGAACGACAACAGCTCCTATCGCAACAAACAAAACAGTTCCCTTTCCGCCTGTTTCAGGTAACATAGAGCCTGTCTTGTTGACAACGTGAACACCTGAACCTGTGGAATATACTCCGTTATTAAACACTGCGTCAAGGTTGCCGTCGGAAACAATGAATTTCTGACGTGCGGACAGCTTATTATAACCGTCGGGGGCTACGATCTCTTCAAGATAATACGTACCGTTATCGAAACCTACGACACGCACTTGACCATTCTTAACAACGATATCAACACCTGCTTCATCTTCTCTTGCACGGCGATAACCGTTTCCGTCGTCCGTAAGCACTACTTTCACTTCGTTGCCGTTAGTTGCCGCGTCGTATATTTTAAACTCTGCTCCGTCGATCAATTTGTTGGATGAATCCGTCTTGATGATATCAACACTAAACGTATACGTTGTAACCGAATCTTCGTTGGATACACCGCCTTCACCAAACGTAAGCCATGCAGTATTGTCGTTACCCTCACCGTTTATAACGGCATCACGATTGAGCATTGCTTCGTAAGTTACGATTATCTTATCGTTTGTTTCGAGCTTATCGCACAGTTCCTTTGTGAAATGAACTTCAAAATCGCAACCGTCTGTAACGACTTCATCGCCGGTCTTTACTTCATAATAACCGGCATCCATCAAATGAGTACCTGTACCGGGAATTATATGTTCTATCTTAGTAACGCTCTTGAATGTCAATCCGTCCTCCATAACATCGTGAAGCACGTAATTTTCCGCACCTGCGTGAACGTTGACCGTTACACGGTATTCGACCGTTTGACCGATATCCGCTGTATTGTTTGAACCCCACTGTTCCGTAGAATCTTCTTTCACCTGCTTGTCAATGGTGGGAATACCGTTTTTAGCGTTGATAGAAGCGTTAGGGTTTGTAGTCGTAAGACCGCACAAAGCACCGACAGTAGAATCTACAAGGTAATAACCCAATTCCAGATTTTCGAACTTGCCCGATGTTTCCGTGACTATAAATTCACCTTCGTTTTCCGAAGACTTTACAGGAGCTATATCATTTTTCTTGGCATAAGCAAGAGCTTTTTTGGCAAACTCAGCCTTTGTAAGATCATCATCTGCCGCTGTCCATGTTACATAACCGTCTGAATCTGTGGAAAAATACGCCTTTGCTTCATCTGTAGCGAAGAAAGCTGCCCATACAGAATTTGCCTTGTAAGAATATGCACCTGCATCAAGATCGTAGCTTTCCAGATTCAAAAGCTTGTATATCTCATATACAGCGGATCCGCTCACGCCATTGATCGTGATAGATCCTGTTTCGGTACTGTCTGCAAAGATCGTTACAGACAGCGATGCCATAAGAATTAAAGAAAGAATTAAAGCGATAATCTTTTTCATTGTTTCAATTTCCTTTCAAAATTTTTTATATAAGATCGCATTTGTTAAATCAAACCGTCGGCACAAATTTGCCGCACACAGAAGGCTTATTTGATCCTCCTTTCACGTTTGCACCTTGATTTGATTTTGTATACCAACGGAGTAAGCATAATGCATGCCCCGCAAAGTACATATATAAGCCGGGCAGATGAGCCCGTAGAAGGCAGTTCAGGACCGCCTGGGTGATATGTATTCGTGATAACCGTTGAATACGTCGGTACGGAGGTGTCTGAGGTGATGATCTCACCGTAAGATACAGACCATTTTTCCTTTTCCCATATCTCATCAACAGTATACTTTATCACATTTCCACCATCGTCCTTATAAGGAAGTCCTTGGAAAATCCCCTGCCAATTATTTTTCAGCGTCAAGGTTATACTTCGCCCTGTATTGATGCCGTTTGCAAACAACCGAACGGTTACCGAAAACTCCTGATACAGTTTTGTATCATATCCTTCGGGAATATCCCATTCTTTCCGTACAGAAAATGATGTTTCGTTATTGGGCGGCAGAGGTACGTTGGTTATCATATAAGCCCAGTCCTCGACTTGCTGAATGTTTGTTTGCGTGACCTTCTTCATAGGTGTAAGTATCAACGCACCTGCGGAACCTGTGGTGGTACTGATCTGACCGTTGTTATTAATACCCGAAGAAGCCATATAATACTTTGTACCGCTGTTATTATTGTTTCGCGTTGCGTAGAAACGGAATCCCGTTTCCGCATCAACAGGAGTAAAAGTCTGTATGTTGTTTGCTCCTCCCGAGGACGTCGTTGCATAAAAATAACGGCGGTTTGAATTGTTATTATATACAAACGTAAGGATCTGACCTGCTCCGTTGGTAAACTTAACCTTACCCGAACTTACGGTTGCAGTCCATAAAGCAAGCGGTGATTCTGCTGCGGTATTCTCATCAACCCACTTCAGTGCCGCATTTGAGGACGACACGGTTGAAAGATATCCGCTGCCGCTTTTCAATATATAGCTTTCGCCGTTGATAAAGCTTGCAGCCTCCGCCCATTCTGTTTTGGATATCTCTATTTGTGTTATCTTACGGACCGTGGAATAATATCCCGATTCATAGGATTCCTCAACACCGTACCGCACTTCGCTGAGGGAATCATAATCATACTTCGGTAAGTTTGTCCACATATGAGTCCAGCCGTTTTCATTGCTCAAAGTTATTTCACGTATTCTGCGGACAGCTCCGTCGGAATCAGTCACAGTCAGATAAGCCTTGATATAATCACCGCTGTGATCAACGCTGTCTTGCCATTTTTTCAAGATCTGCACCGTAGTGGTTTCAACGACTGTTTGCGGTGCATTCGTCACGGTGATAAACATCGTTTTCGTTTCTTCGTCTATACTGACTTCATGAACGGTAAATCCATTCGAGGGTTCGTTACCATCTGAATCGGCAATGACGTCGGCATAATACGTGGCAAAGCCTTCCCTTTCAATGGTAAGACGGATCACGCCGTTTGCAAGTCCGTATCCTTCCTCTGCAGGGGGGCCTGTTTCTTTGATATAGTATGTATTGCCTGCACCGAGTCCCCAAAGATATGCCCCTCCGTTTACTACCGTAAACGTACTTTTTGCTTCATTGAGTACGCCGTCAAAAGCGTCTTTATTGTAAGCGTCCTCGCTTTCCCAAAATTTTACAGGCTGTGTACATTCGAAATCTTCATAAACAGTAAAACGTGTTCCGTCAAGCGGCTTCTGTGTCAGAACATCTTCTTTTTTAAGCTGCAAGCCAAAACGGGGCGCAAGGTTAAAATAGATCGAACAGTTGGACAAGGAAGAACCTCGTTCAAGATATAAAATCGTAAGAGTATGGTCGCCCGAGCCAATTCCAAGCTCTGACAAAGAATCGCTCTGCTGTCCGTTTGCGGTAACTTCACCCGTTGAAAAATCTATTATTCCATCTTCGGCACCGTGAATACCGCCGATATCAAGAACGAGAATACCGTCGATCAACACCCACAGGTCATCGTCACCGCTGAATTGAAACTGCATATCGTTTCCGTACAGGTCTTTGTTACCGTTTTCTCCGGGATCATTGGGAAGATAGAACTTTATATCTGTCCTCATTCCGTATGCATAATCTGTCTGTACGTTGTTTACGGAGTTATAATTTCCCGAATTATATTTTGAGTCGTAACGGTAGTGCGGAATACCTTGATATTCTCCGTCCACACCGTCATAAGTATAAGTACCGACAGTTTTTCCGTTTATGTTCGCATAAGGCGAGTTCAAAGGAAGAAAGTCGGAATATGTAGAACCTATCGCATCCGAAGTCGCTTCAAGGTATTCATACACATAAAAGCGTCCTTTGCTTTGATTGTAAGATGCGGCGTTATGTTTGGAATCGTAGTAGTAATATCCGTGATGTTCATCCCCCGGAGCATTCATTATCTGAAACAGATGATCGCCCGTTCCGAGATAGTTTTTACCGATAATGCCCGTACCCGTTGCAGGATCGTAAACATTGTCTGTTGCAAACAGAACCTCTCCGAGTGACGAGGAAAAAATACCGGGGGTAATTATTCCCGCACCGGGATATACGTTATGCGAGCTTCGGTTATTCGGCATACAAAGCAAGCCGCCGTTGTCATTATCTATGAAAATAAAATCAAACGTCGGGTAATTTCCGTAAGCGACGTTACCCGAGGTCACCATCGACCAGGTCTCCGAATGATCCGACGCGCTGACTGTCACCTGCGCTTTTGCGGAATGAATATTAAACAAGTAATTATAGTCAAACATATGGGTGACTATAAACGAATTTGTACTTACCGTTTCTGCAACTTTTGCATTGAATTCGCCGATATCATACGTGCTTGCTACCCAGTCGGCATATAAAACGGCATTTCCCGTCACCGTCATTGTGTCACCCGGCAAATAATAACGTGAACTTGTTACGTCATACCAGCCTCTCAATTTATAGCTGTATTTACTCGGGGATGTCCATTCTGTCGGCAAGCGCAAAGTATCACCGAGTGATACGGTATATCTTGTATCGGGTGAACCCGTCAAATGGCCCATACCGCCGTCTGTACCGTCAAGCCAGACTGTACATCGGCTTGTCATTCCGAATGAATATGCAGCGGCTTCGGATTGATTTTGCGTCATTTGGAATATGCCTTCCTGTACGTTCAGTTTTGCATATTCGTTATTGCTTTTGATTTTTACTTTGTTTTGTTCTACTATAAGCGTACTTGTATATGCACCGCTTGTGGTAACACCCGAACCATTATTTGGATATGCGTGCATATATCGGCCGCTTTTCACGTTCTGTATCAGATAAGCATCTGTACCGGAAGCGGTAAACGTCCACAGCAAACTATCGGGATCTGTAACGTCTGAACGGATCCTGCCGTTTTCATCAATGGATATTTTCACGGCATTTCCATCGCCGTCAAACGCGTAGTAACCGCTTGTGCTTTCGGTATACACAACAAACAAATTTTCACCGTTGAATATTCCGTTTTCATAATCTACACATTCGGCAATGAAACCCTGTTCATTCATAAGCACCGTGACGGTATCAAACAGTACGGTGCCGTAACCGAGAATTGCGGGATCATCTGTCCGATACTGTGTTTTTGTAACCGTATCGTTCAAGTCGCCTTCAATAACGGTAAGCGATACACTGTCAACCTCTGTAATAACCGCAACAGCGTTTGCACCTTGCGTTTCCTGCTGTCCTTTACTGAGAAACACGAGATCACCGACCGTCGGGGAATACTCTGCGGCAGTTTTATACAAGCCTTCTTTTTGCCATTCGTTACGCATAGATTCAGGTCCTGCATTCATCGGCAGATCCGCCCCTGCGTAACTGAAGCAAAATGAGGCAAACATTGCGGACCAATCGCCGTACGGATTGCCGTACCACTGTCCGTAACGCGTAATTCCGCGGCGGATGCCGTCTGCATCCACTCTGAAATTCAAAACGCTTTCTTTATAACCGAGCTGTGATTCCGCCACTAAAACCACATTTTCTCTGACTGTCGGACCTCTAACCATATCAGCTAAAGTCATTTCCCAATCTTCTTCGGTTTCGATATCTGCATTTATATTACTGTAACACGACGCTGTGTGTGTATGTTCTTCTTGCGTGCAGTTTACACATTCTTCGGTATGTACGTGTTCTTCCTTACCGCAAAATGCATCGCCTGCCGTTCCGATACCCGTCAGCTTCAAGCTCCAGAATACAACAAGTATTACAAGCAAAGAAAGGTATACGATAATTTTACAAAGATTTGAACGGTCTTTATTGTATATATTCAGTTTTTCTAAAAACCCTTCGCCGCTCTGTTGCACGAGCATACCTCCCTTTCTTATTTTTATATCAGAATCAGCCTATAAAATCGAATTCAGACAAAGGCCAGAATTTACAGAAGATCTTTCCTATAATTTGATCCTCCGAAACACATCCTATCACGCTGCTTCGGCTGTCAATAGACGTTTCCCTCTTATCTCCCATAACGAAATAACTGTTTTCGGGAACCTGATACGGAAATTCAACGTCACATTCACCCAAAGCTTTTTCACTTATATACGGTTCGTCCAATGCTTCACCGTTCAAAAACACCGTACCTTCGGAGTCAACAAGAATATAATCTCCCGGTGCTGCTATAACTCTCTTTATCAAAATTTTATTTGAATAGTAAAATGCACACAGATCACCTTTTTGCAGATTTTTCTTTTTAACGAGCAAAACGATATCTCCGTCGTTCAAGCTCGGCTCCATACTCGTTCCCGCGATCTGCAAAACGGGAAGCACAAGTGTCGCTATAAGTGCCGCGACTGCCGCAACTACGATAAGTGCGTTGACAGTGCTTTTCAACAGCCTTCGAAATCTGCGTTTATAGCGTTCCCGCTTTAATTCACTTTGCAGTTCGTCTGCCTGCGGTAATTCCATATTGCTGTTTTTGCCGATATATTTTTTCATAATACGTCATTCACCTTCGGAATCGTTTGATATTTTTATATTATCAAAAAAGAATTGTTCGGCTTTTCTTTGAGCTTCTTTTTCAATTTCCTTGGCACGCTTTTTAGCTTCTTGCACGTATGTGTCTGCCGCTTTCTGGGCATCTTCAAATATACCGCTCAACTGCAACGAAGCTTCGGCTATCGAACCCAAGGAAGAAATTTTAATTTCCTGCTTATGCAATTTTTCCTCTGTTTCTTCTAAAAGTGCCTGCAGTCTGTCTGCTCGTTCAGTCTGCAAGATCAACAGCTCCAAAAGCTGATATCTGTTTAATTTTTTCAGCTCTTTTTCCGTCATTTTAGCTCCTTATTTATCTTGATCGGCTTTTGTCCGAACAAGATCACAAACCTGTATCCGCTTAATTTCACGCCATTTTTCTTCACATATCAACAATATGTTCATCTATAAAAGATTATATCACATAACTATATATTTTTCAACAATTTTTAAAATAAATTTCACAAAAGTATGTATTGACTTTTCTATGAAATAAAAAAGCGGCTGTAACCTGAAACAGCCGTTTTTAGTTATTTGTCCGCCCTTTGCGCCACATCGTTTGTGCAAACTTTAAACCTTTTTTGCTATATCTTTTATGTTTTGCATATTTTCTTTGGTTGAAGTGTCCAGCCGTGGTCGCCGTGGTATATCATTTGTTTCGTCATTCCTCCGTCAATGCAAATGTTTTCTCCCGTGATAAATCCTGCCATATCAGAGCATAGATACAAAACCATATTGGCAACATCATCTGGATTACCTACTCTGCCGACGGGTTGCTGTACAGCATCCGCTCCTACATACACAGTATAGTCGTTATCTATCCATCCGGGTGAAATCGAATTAACACGAACCTTTCCTGCAAGACTTACGGACAAAGCGTGAGTAAGTGCCGATACAGCTCCCTTTGCCGCTGTATAGCTTTCCGTCTGCGGTTGGCTCATTCTGTCGCGTGATGATGAAATATTTACAATACTTGCACCATCATCAAAGTACGGCATAAACAGTTTGGAAAGATAAAACGGAGCAGTTACACCTACTTTCAAAGCATATTCGAAATCTTCGTAAGTACCGTCAGACACTCCGCACATTTTAGGTGCGGCATTATTTATCAGATAATCCACGTGACCGTAATCGTTTATGACCTTATTTGCAAATTCTTCAAGAGTGATCTTATCGGAAATATCTCCGATAAAATAATCGTTTTCCAACATATCAATGACACATACCTTTGCTCCACACTCTTTAAATCTTTCACATATGCACTTCCCTATTCCTCTTGCACCGCCCGTTATAACAGCGATCTTATCTTTAAAATCAAACATTGTTTTATTTCATCCCATACCGTATATTTTATTTTTATCAAACAATACTTCATTTATAGAACCATAAGCAGTGTGCCGATCCCGATAAAAACACACCCTATCAGGGATTTAGCTGTAAACTGCTCGTGCAGAAATATAAACGCCAGCACAAGCGTAATTATTACGCTCAATTTATCAACAGGAACTACTTTTGATGCCTGTCCCATTTGCAACGCTTTGTAATAGCACAGCCAGGAAGCACCCGTTGCCAACCCCGACAATATCAAGAACAGCCAGCTTTTTTTACTTATATCAAAGATACCGCTTTGAGCATTTGTAAGAAATACCATCCCCCAAGCCATAACCACTACAACGACAGTTCTTACGGCAGTTGCAAGATTTGAATTTACCCCATCAATACCGACCTTTGCCAATATTGACGTAAGGGATGCAAACACCGCCGAAAGCAATGCAAAAATAAACCACATACATATCACCTTCTTGTCTGTATTATTTATAAAACGGACAGTCTTTTTTCTTGCACTGATTGTTCTGTAAAGACCGTGTGCATTTTATATCCGACGGATCTAATTCCATTTCAATACCGAAACGTTCTTTTATGAACGACACAGCTTGAATAATTGCCGTATAAGAATTGCGTTTACAGCAACGAGGTCCGCCGAGCTTTCCTATAGCGCCCAAAGCCGCCGCCGTCATCATATTTGAAAGTCCCCAAGTCTCTTTTGCAAGCGGTGTTGCACCTGTTATAACGGATACGAACATACCGACGCTTATTCCCGCACCGCATGCACCCCAATAACCGCAAGCCCCGCCGGGAACCTTTCTGCCTCGTGACTGCATTTCCAAAAGCGATTTATGCAGATCCAATTCACCGCCTGCATTTTTATATGCCGTCAGAAGTGCCGAGCCGACCATAACGTGATGCTCGGGCCCATGCATATGGCAAAACGGAAGTGACACCATTTTTTCAAGGATCAATATTGGATTTTTCGACGTTTCTTTAAGGCAAAGGCTGATAATACTGTCCATTCCTTGTGTGTGGCAGTCATCACACACGTAGTGGCCGTTTACGCACACGGTGTTACTTTTTTCTTTTTTATGGCAAAGCTCGCATTCCAGCAGTACATCGCTTGACAAATATTCAAGAGGCGCACCGCATATAAGGCACTCTTCTTTCATTTTCTTCTCCTTTTCGGCATATTCCGCGTTTTATTATATAATGAGATAGGATATTTGTCAATCTTGTCATATTGAATTTAAAATTTTATGTATCAAAAACGGGTGAGCTGTGCGCCCACCCATTTTGATTTCAAAACATTAAACTGATTTAATCAGTCTTTACATCATTGACGTAAGAGCCGTAAGATCGTTTTCATCAACTTTACCGTCACAGTTTATATCAGCATATTCGGGATATTCAACAGCGCCGCCTTCGAGGATCTGCTTTTTGATCCTTATAAGGTCCTTTCCGTTTATAACGCCGTCACCCGTTACGTCACCGCTGACAATTACTGAAATACTTTCTTTCACAACACCGTTTTCGATAAGCTGGATAAGACATCCCGTTTTTATCACATCGTCGTCAGAAAGCATTGTTTCTTTATCGTTATCAAATACGAACACCGTATAATCGGAATAAGATTCCGAAAGTTCTCCGACAGTCATACCGACAGCCAAAGGAGCTGTGCAGGACGTTGACGGCGTAGGCTTTACGTTTACTTTGTATTCACACGTAAATTCTCCTGCCGTGATTACAACGAACTGCATTCCGTAGCTGTTGTTATCATATCCCGATACCGTATAATCTTCAATCTTTTCAGTGCTGCCGTCAGAATAAATCTTAGATACCGTCAAGCCTTCAACCGAAAGCTCTTCACCGTAATAATACTGTGTTTTGGGCAAAGTTTCCACACGTATACCGACAGGTTTCACTTCTACCGTTCCGAATATTATATTCGCATTTATAAGAAAATCGTTATTAGTTCCTACCGTAATTCCGCCCCATTGTTCTTCGCTTCCTTCATAATAAACGTCTTCAAGACCGGAACAACGTGAAAACGCACTTTGATCCACGATTGCGACACCTTTTCCTATATTAACCGTTTTAAGGCTGTCGCACCAATAAAATGCTTCCTTACCGATGCGAACGACACTGTCAGGAATAGTTATTTCTGCAAGGCTCTGGCAGTTATAAAACGCACAGTTACCTATTCCCTTGACATTGTTGCCTATAACTACATCAGTAAGCTCAGAGCAACGGTAGAACGTACTGCCGCCTATATTCGTAATTCCGTTTCCGATCGTTACGGATCTTAATTTTACGCATTGGTAGAATGCACGGTCACCGAGAGTTTTAACACCGTCCGGCACAACTATTGAAGTAATCTGTGAACAGTTTTCAAATGCACCCTTGCCTATACTTGTAACGTTCTCGGGTATCGTCACAGACACAAGTCCTTCGCACGCACAAAACGCATAATTTCCTATACTTGTAACTTCATCGGGAATCTTAATTGACGTAAGCTTTGAGCAAACCTCAAACGCACTGTTTCCTATTGTTTTAACACCGTCGGGAATATTTACTGACGCAAGAGATGTGCAATAGTAAAACGCAAGATTGCCTATGCTTGTAATGCCGTCACCGATAACGGCTTTTTCTATCATTGAACGGTTGCTGTACCACGGAACAGCCGATGCAGAAGTATAATTCGTCATATTTCCCGTACCGCTTATCACAAGCTCGCCGTCGCCGTAAAGCGTAAAGGAAACATTTTCACCGCAAAGTCCCGTTTGTAAAATGAGTCTTTCAATTTTTTCAAAATGTACGTTTGCATTCAAAAGGGGATCGTTTTCCGTGCCGACCTTTATATTATTCCAATCGTTTACACTTTCGGCATAGTATACATCCAAAAGACTCAAACAGCCCTTAAACGCGCCGTTTCCTACGCTTGTCACAGCAGAAGGAACGGTAAGCGTCGTTATGTTTATACAGTTGGTAAACGCACCGCTGGCAATACTTACAACACCGTCGGGAATAACGTAACTTGTCAATGCACTGAATGCAGGGAAAAGTATAAGTTCGGTCTTATTTTTATCAAACAGGACACCTGCATAATCACTTGAATAATACTCGTTGTTTTCATCGACCGTTATGAATTCGATACAGGGACAATCCGAAAAAGCACCGTTTCCTATGCTCGCAACACTTTCAGGGATCGTCACAGTCTTGATGTTTGAACATCCCAAAAACGCTTCTTCACCGATACTTGTAACACCGTCTTCAATTACGAGATGGTTGATACTGTTCATATAGCTGAATTCCGAAGGCTCAATAACACCGTTACCGCTTATAACGAGCGTTCCGCCAAAGGTAAGAATATACGTCAGACCTTGTTCGCTAATACCGTATTCCACGACCTTTTTGGGATCGCCGTTACTGCATACGACGGCAGCTGACGAAAGATATTCGTTATTATCACCGATCGAAACTTTTTTCCATGAGGTTTCGTATCCGTCGTACCATACATATTCAATACTTGAGCATTCTTCAAAAGCATCATCTCCGATACTCGTAACGCTTGACGGTATTGTAACGGATGCAAGACTCGAGCACAACGAAAATGCACCCTCTCCTATACTTTCAACGCCATCGGGAACCGTCACCGATATAAGATTGTAACAATTGGAAAACGCACGGGCAGCTATGCTCGTAACGCTGTCGGGAAGCTTTATATTCATAAGACTTGAGCAATATGCAAACGCACCGTAACCGATGCTTGCAACAGTATTTCCCATATTGACAGCTTTGAGATTTTCACAACCGAAAAACACACCTTCGCATATACTTGTAACACTGTCGGAAATTACGACGGATACAAGGTTCAAGGCGTTCATAAACGCTCCGTTACCTATACTTTCAACACCGTCGGAAACGGTATACGATGCACTTTCGTTGCCTGCAGGATATTGGATAAGTACCGTTTTGTCCTTATTGAACAACACTCCGTATTCATCGTTTGAATAGTAACCGTTATTTTCATCAACGGTTATCATTGCAAGCTTTGGAGAACTCAAAAACGCACAATCTCCGATGCTTGCAACATTACTGCCTATAGCAACCGACGTAAGATTTTCAAGTCCGCTGAAAGCAAATTCACCAACACTTGTAATTTCATCACCTATGACAGCTTTTTTGACAGCTGCGCCGTTATCATACCACGGAGCAAGTGACTCATTCGTATAATTTGCCATATCTCCCGTACCGCTTATTGTAAGCGTTCCGTTATCGTCAAGTGTCCACACAGCATTTGCACCGCACGTACCTGTTGATGAATTTACGTTTGGCACTTCTATCACTTCGGAAGTGATCTTTTCAACTTCCGTTTCCGTATCATATGCATACACGGACATGATTGGTGAGTAGACTGTTGCAGCTGATAGAATTACAGCTAAAGCTTTTTTAAAATTCATAATTTTTACCCCCTCAAAAATTGATGGATACTCTATTTATATTATAACATACTGTATTAATAAATTGTACTGAAATAATGTAAACTATAATTAAACGACGTATAAGACATTTCAATAATTATTTCCTGCATCTATTGACATTGTACGGGTTGTGTAATATAATGATCTTGTAAATTCGCGCCAATATTGAGCGAAATGAGAGGAAATGTATGAGAAAATTTATAGCACCGATCATTGTAACTATTCTTGTAATACTTTATTACATTCTGTATTTTTGCCTGATACTCGTATCTTTTGAAAGCTTGGCTGCGAAAATACTTTTGGGAGTTATACCAATTATACTTTCTGTTGTGATTTTGTACGTTTGTGTACAGAGAATAAATGAAATAAGGAGCGGCGAAGAAGATGATCTTAGTAAATACTGATTTTATAACGGGTAAAAATTTGCAAACCCTCACCATCGTACGCGGAAGCACGATACAGACAAAGCATATCGGAAAGGATATTTTGCAAAGCTTCAAGACTCTCGTAGGCGGTGAGCTTAAAGCCTACAACGAAATGATGAACGAAGCACGTGCTTTGGCAACGAAAAGAATGGTTGAAGAAGCAGAGGCACTGAATGCAGATGCCGTTATAAATATCCGATACGCTTCCGCAAACGTCATGGACGGTGCGGCTGAAGTAATAGTTTACGGAACAGCGGTAAAATTCATTTAACAATACTCCCGACAGAGTACACTTTGTCGGGGATATTTTTTATGTGGCAAAACAGTATATATTTTCATATCATACTAAAAATAAGATAAAAGGAGTTTTTATGAGTGATAAATATAAAAACGTTTATTTTGCCGCATCCAACTCCGCGCACGGATTCATAAGCTATTTTGGTAAAATATTTGATCCTGTCAGGCTTCAAAAAATTTATATTTTAAAAGGCGGACCGGGGACGGGCAAATCGCGTCTTATGCACGAAATAGGCACACAGGCGGAAGCGGCGGGGTATGATGTTGAATACTTTTTATGTTCGTCCGACACCAATTCACTCGACGGTATTATAATAAACGAATTAAATACAGCCATAATAGACGGAACATCCCCGCATCTTACAGACCCCGTTTTTCCCGGAGCAACTGAGGAAATAATCAATCTCGGGGATTTTTTCAATGTCAAAATTCTGACTTTGGAAAAAGAAAATATAATGCGCCTTGTAAACGCAAAAGCTGAGCTTTACAAGCGCGCATACGCTTTTCTGGCGTGCGGCGGATCATTGAAACGCGAATACGATTCTACCGTATCTGCATACATTCTATACGATAAGCTGGAAGCGTACACCGAAAGACTCGTATCCGATATACCAAAAGGTGAAAAAAGCGAAGAACACATACGCATAACAAAGGCTTACGGAACGGGCGGTGCCGTGCATCTCAATACTTTTTCGAAAAACGCAAACGCAAAATATATAATAAAAGATAAGTTCAATTCCTCATACGCGCTGTTTTCTTTGCTATATGAAAAGCTGAAAGAAAAACAGCAAAAAATGTACGTAAGTTACGACCCGATACTTGAATACCAAATTGACGGAATATACCTTCCCGAGCTTGGAATATCGTTTATAAAAGGTATGGACAGCGAAGAATGCAAGACGATAAATATGGCACGTTTTGTCGATTGCGACGGCATAAAAGAGCAAAAAAAGCGCCTTAATTTTATAAAAAAAGCTTATGGTTCGGTAATATCGGAAGCTTTATCGTACCTTTCATCGGTCAAGATACTGCACGAAGAGCTTGAAGGAATATATATTTCATCAATGGACTTTGCAAGAAAAGAAAAATTGACAGCAAAGCTTGCAAAAGCTTTGCTGTCATAAGGTCATTTTGCATATTTTTCAACCGCTATAATAAACGGTGAATCACTTGAATTTATCATCCGGCAATTCATCACCGAATAATATTTTCTGTCATACGTTGAAAGATACTCAAGGAGCATTTCCCCTTCCCGTCTTCCCTCTTCGTGGCCCGGATATACGGATATAACGAGTACACCGCCGCCTTTTAAAAGCTCTATCCCGTGCTTTACGGCGGTAAGCGTTGTTTCGCACATCGTATGCTTCGATTTATCACCGCCCGGCAGATATCCCAAGTTAAACATTCCGCCGTCAATACTGCATTTGACGTACTCCTTGATGTTCTGGTGGCCTGACAATATCAATTCGTAATTGTCATATCCTCCGTCATCAAGGAGTTTTTTTGTATTTTCAAGTGCCTGCGGCTGAACGTCGAAAGAATACACTTTGCCGTTTTTGGCAACGCTGCAAAGAAATTCCGTATCGTGTCCGTTTCCCATCGTAAAATCAACGTATACGCCGTTTTCGTTTGGATTTTTGAGTATGTACTCTTTGGCGTGCTGTTTTAAATTCATTTTTCAGCCTCCAGCCATTTCGTCCATACATCGGGACAGTATCCAACCGTTGCAAGCTTGCCGCATCTTACGATCGGAGTTTTCAAAAGCGACGGATCTTCGAGTATATTTTCATCCTTATCTTCCTCATAAGCGAGATACGAAAGCAGTTTATAGTCACGGTGCTTTTCGTCAAGCAAGGCGTCAATTCCGCCGACGGCACTTTTTACGCTTTTGTATTCTCCGGGTGATATTCCTTTGTCAAGCAGATCTATAAACTGAACCTTCACTCTGCGTTCTTTAAAAAACCTCTCCGCTTTTTTCGTATCAAAACACTTTTTCTTTCCGAATATCTGTATCATGTATCATCACTCTTTTTCTAAATATAGTTCATCCATCAATTTAAGTTGTTCTTGTATATAAGCAAGTAAATTATCACAATTATCTTCACCAAAGTGCATAAGTCCATTGGCTTTATTATCTCTGATTATAGCACCTGAACTATTAATTTGATGATTGTGTATTCCAATGACAGATGACAAATTATCATAGTTAAACACCTCTGTGCGTAGCTGTTTCCATCGTTCTGACATTGAATTCATAGTTTCAGGAAGTATCTCCATTATCGAAGAAAACTCTTCGCGTGTAACTCCTACATTCGGTGAAAAGCTGTACATAAAGCCGCTTGTACCAAAATCAATTCCAAAAGACAGATCTGTATCCCACAAAACAATGCGTATTTTTTCATCATTTTTGTAATTAATAAGATAATATGAGTTTTTCAACCATCGGTTGTCGTACATTCTTCCGAACTGAATCAAAAGGTTTGTATCTATCCAATTATTAATATCAAGAGATGAAAAATCATTCATAAAGAACAATCCGCTCATACGGTCGTATATTTCTCTGTCAGTCATTCCTACAGAATACTTTATGCTATAACCTTCATCAACAGTCTCCGGACTCCACAAATCATTTCCTTTAAGAAGCACTGTATCGCTATTCAATCCAAGATACTTTTCATTAATCTGGCGTTGCAGTAAATATAATCCTTGATAGTGTCCGTTTATTATCACTTCAACATACTCAGCGATTGACATACTAACACCGTTTGCAGCCGTTTTTTGCATTTGGTTCCAAATGTCCATTACAAACTTTTCACGTATTTTTGTATCGTCTACAACCATGGCGTTTAATATCCACTCATCGTCAGTGCCCAAATCAAGCAATGACATTGAATTTTCCTCATTCCGTTTGATCAAAGATATCTTAAATGATTTTTTCTCATAATGAGTACTGCTTCCGCCTCTGATATTCCATTGAGCTACAGAAGTCTTTAACAATTCTTCATCTTTCGAATTAGCATCCCAAATTGAAAAATCACCTTCGTATATTGGTCTGCGCAAATCATTTTTGCCTACAACACCACCTTCAAGACGAATAATCGGAAGTGTTGAAAAAAATACATTGTACTCCATATAGCTTTCACTTCCGACATCGGCAACAATAAGCTTAAACGGTAGATTTTCCGAAACACACGAGGATACATCAGAATGTTCTTCATCAAGAACGAACAACAACTCTTTATCTTCCATATCACTCAAATAAAGCAAATTTACAAAAATCCGATCATCCTTCAAAGATGGTTCCGAAACAGACAAGTATATGGAAGACGTTTCAATATCTACAGCAACAGGAGAATTATTATAAAACAATGACTTGCTGTAATCGCCGTAAATATATTCCGTGTATTTTTCTTTTTCTTCTTCAGTAGCTAATCGAGAATAAATATTTGGATTTTCTTTTCTGCTAATCAAAAGAAATGTACTTATTACCAGCAACAACAGCAAAAAAACAGCTACAATCGTTTTTATTCGGACTTTATCAGTCATTTTGACCTCACAACACTCACATAAATGTTTCAAATTGCCCTTCAAGCGCCAAAGTACCTAAATAATACTTTGAAAACGTACTTTTCTGAAGATTGTCAACTTGCAACGCTTGAAGTATAAAATCGGGAATAAGCTCATCATATTTAACTTCCAGAATATGCATTTGCTTCGGCATAATGGGGATGTTTCCACCGACTTTATAAGAAAAGAAATCTTCAACCAATGATGATGCTGAAATGTTTCTGTCTATTGTTATCCTGACATTGCCTATCGGATAAACATATGCAGACCTTTCGTACTCGATTATAGCTTTCGGTAAAAGTCCCTGACACTTTCTTTGTATCAAAAAATCATTTAACGCCTTCCGTTTTCCGAATTCCGGTAGATTTTCATTCCAAAGATTTTCACTAATCAACGCTTGACATTCCTCTTTTGTAATATCACAGGAGGTTTTTCTTGTAAGAGAATGTTTCTTTTGTTTTATCTCAAGATGTATCAAGCTGTCACTTGCATCGTATATTCGTATTCTGTACTTTTTTCTGTCATCCACACCTGCATCGTTTTCATTTGCACATTTTCCGCCATATGTATCAAAATATAAACTTCTTATCAGATACGACTCACCTTTTTGATGTTTATCAATTTTCAGAACCGAATTCAATCTTGACTTTATCAAAGCTATATCCCAATCGGATACTACATATTTATTTTCAACTCTGTAATCAGTTGCCATTTTTATCAAAACCTTAATTCACCGTCATGAGACAAAACGCTTACAGAAGTTATCCCCGCAATGGACGAAATAGCAGTGGAAAGTTCTTCTTCATTTTTGGTTTTCACTTCAAAAATAAGTTCTATACCTCTGTTTGTAGAACTTCTGCTTTTTATATTTGAAGTTTTACAAATATTTTTTACGCACTCCTTCACCCTTTTTTCTGCATCTGTATCAAGAACGGAAACGACCAAAAGACACGGAGATTTAAATGAAGGCACAAGATCCAATACAAATATAAACACAGCGATCACAAGACATATTATAATTCCCAATTCAAAAAGTCCCGCACCCACTATTATACCTACGCTTATACTCCAGAATAAAAATGTAAGATCCATCGTATCTTTAACAGCATTACGAAATCTGACTATAGACAATGCACCTACCATTCCAAGACCAACAACGAGATTATTCTGCATTGCGAGCATAATTCCTGCTGTTATCAAAGGTAACAGCGCCAGTGTTTTATTAAAGCTACGATTATAAAAATCCTTACCGTTAGTCATTTTGTAAATAAGATATACAAATCCACCTAAAATCACAGAAAAAATCAAAGTAACAACGATATCCCCTGTTGTCAGTGCGGTTGCGCTAAAACCGCTTTTGAGCGAATTTTTTATTGTTTCCCACATATAAAAACCCTTTCAGTTCATATGATATATTTTTTCAATCGTGTAAATCAATATTTTAAAGATAAATTTCTAAACGGCGCGGTAATCGGATAAAAAATCCGAGATTAACGTATGTCAATGAATCTCGGATTTTATTATCAATTCTATACAGCTTATTTCTTAAGATTTGCTATAAGTTTGTCAAGCTCTGAGTAAAGTTCTGCAGGGACTCTTTCACCGATCTGTGCATAGAAATCCTTGATTCCTTCTGCTTCTTCGAGCCATACGGACTTATCAATATCAAGAAGTTCCTTGATAGTATCAACGGAAATATCAAGATCTTCGATATTGATATCCTCTGCATTCGGGAGGTAACCTATAGCGGATTCAACAGCGTCAACCTTGCCTTCGCAACGTGCGAGGATCCAGAGAAGAACACGCATATTGTCACCGAAACCGGGCCAGATGAAGTGTCCTTCATCATCAAGACGGAACCAGTTTACATTGAATATCTTGGGAGGGTTCTTTATCTTCTTGCCCATTTCAAGCCAGTGAGCGAAGTAGTCGCCCATATCGTAGCCTGCGAAAGGACGCATAGCCATAGGGTCACGACGAACAACGCCGACAGCACCTGATGCAGCAGCCGTTGTTTCGGAAGCCATAATAGAACCTACGAATACGCCGTTCTGCCAGCTTGTGGATTCGTATACGAGGGGAGCCGTCTTTGCACGTCTGCCGCCGAATACGATAGCGGAAAGCGGTACACCGTTGGGGCTTTCAAATTCAGATGACAAGCAAGGACAGTTCGTAGCTCTTGCCGTAAATCTTGAGTTGGGATGTGCTGCCTTTTCGCCCGATTCGTGATCGTAGGGGTTACCCTTCCAATCTATCATATGCTCGGGTTTTTCCTTCGTAAGGCCTTCCCACCATACCGTGTTATCGTCTGTATTATGAGCAACGTTTGTGAATATAGTGTCGCTGAACGTTGTGTGAAGTGCATTGGGATTGGACTTTTCGTTCGTACCGGGAGCAACGCCGAAGAAGCCGTTTTCGGGGTTCATAGCCCAGAGTCTGCCGTCTTCGCCTACTCTGATCCACGCAATATCGTCACCTACGCACCAAACCTTATAGCCCTTCTTCTTGTATATTTCCGGCGGAATGAGCATTGCAAGGTTCGTTTTACCGCATGCAGAGGGGAACGCAGCAGCGATATACTTAACTTCGCCTTCGGGATTTTCGATACCGAGGATGAGCATATGTTCAGCCATCCAGCCTTCCTGTTTACCCTGATAGGAAGCTATACGGAGAGCAAAGCACTTCTTACCGAGAAGAACGTTACCGCCGTACGCCGAGTTTACAGAACAGATCGTGTTATCTTCGGGGAAGTGACAGATATAACGGTTTTCTTCCTCAACGTTTACTTTACCGTGCAAGCCCTTAACGTAGTCGGGAGAATCGCCGAGTGCTTCAAGAACTTTATTTCCTACCCTCGTCATTATCTCCATATTGAGAACGACGTATATAGAGTCTGTAAGCTCAATACCGATCTTCGAGAATTTGGAACCGATAACGCCCATTGAATAAGGAATAACGTACATCGTTCTTCCCTTCATGGAATCCTTGTATATTCCGCCGAGCATCTTGTAGCATTCCTGCGGATCCATCCAGTTATTTATATTACCTGCATCTTCTTTGTTCTTTGTGCAGATGAGTGTGCGGTGCTCAACTCTCGCAACGTCGTTGGGAGCTGTTCTGTGAAGGTAGCAACGGGGAAGCTTTTCCTGGTTCAACGCTTCGATCTCGCCTGTTTCACAAGCCTCACGGCGAAGTGCTTCAAGCTGTTCTTCCTCACCTGTTATCCAAACGATCTTGTCGGGTGAGCAAAGTGCTGCCGCATCGTCAACAAATTTCTGTACGTACTTATTTGCCATAACATCTATACTCCTTTAAAATGAATTAACTGTTTTAAGACCTTGCAATTAAAAACCGTTTTTCGCCGTATGCAAACAAAGCGGATTGTCAATTTGCAAAATCCTCTATCTTATTATTGCATAACATTATTTATACATTGTGTTTTAATTGTTAATTTTCATAGTTCTGTGTTCAAAAAACGTAAAAAAAATCAAATTGACAGTATTTTTTCCTTATTATAGCCTATATGAACGAGTATATGTCCGATATTTCCTTCTCCTGCATACTTGCTCATATCAAAAAAATCAAGATCCGTACAGGACCAATAAAGAGGATTTTCATCTCCTTTAACCTGCAAGTCTTTATTAAGCCGTCCTGCATATACTTCAACGTAGCAATCGTCAAACGGATACGTAAAATCCATAAGCTTTGTCAAAATTATATCGTCTTTGGTGATAGAGGTTTCCTCAAAAAGCTCCCTGTATGCAGCCTCCAGACTGTCCTCTCCCTTTTCTATCTTTCCGCCTACCAGATTCGACAGTCCTTTATACGGATCTTTTATCCTTTTACACATCAATATTTTATCTGCAGCCTTATTATAAACCGCAATAAGATTATATCCCTGCATCATAATCTTCCTTTTTTTACTAAAATTATAACCGCAGTAACCGATATTGTCAATACGTCAACATATATATTTGTAAATCTTTTATCAAGTATAAAACAAAATTAGACAAAAGTATTGCAATTTCATTCAAGTTATGCTACAATCGTGCACGGACGTTTTCTTTCTTTTTCTCGATATAACGACAACGCATTATGTCGGGTAAAATGTTTGATTGTGTCTTTTTATCTTTAGGTTAACCCTATTACTTTTTTAACTTGAAGGAGTATTTATGCGGAGATGGAAAAAAATCTTTTAATCGAGCTGAAAAAAATCACTAAAGCATTTGACGGTGAACCTGTTTTAAGAGGGATAGACCTCGAAATACACGACAAAGAATTTATAACTCTTCTCGGCCCTTCCGGCTGCGGTAAGACTACCACCTTGCGTATCATCGGCGGATTTGAAGATCCCGATTCGGGAGATGTTTTCTTTGACGGCAAACGCATCAACGACGTTCCCTCTTACAAAAGAAACGTAAACACGGTATTTCAGAAATATGCCCTTTTTCCTCATCTGAACGTTTTTGAAAACATCGCTTTCGGATTGAGAATAAAAAAAAGGCCCGACAGAGAAATTGCTGAAAAAGTGAAAGAAATGCTCAAGCTCGTCAACCTCAAGGGCTTTGAAAAGCGAAGCGTCACGACGCTTTCCGGCGGTCAGCAGCAACGTGTTGCCATAGCACGCGCGCTTATCAACGATCCCGAGATACTTTTGCTTGACGAACCGCTCGGCGCGCTCGACCTCAAGCTCCGCAAGGATATGCAGAACGAGCTTAAAAACATACAGCAGAAAACAGGTATTACATTTATTTACGTCACACACGACCAGGAAGAAGCACTTTCCATGTCCGACACAGTCGTCGTTATGAACAACGGTGAGATACTGCAGATCGGTTCTCCTCAGGATATCTACAACGAACCGACAAACGCTTTCGTTGCCGACTTCATAGGTGAATCAAACCTCATATTCGGCACGATGCTTGAAGATTACAAGGTTCGTTTTTCGGGTCACGTATTCGACTGTCTTGACAAAGGCTTTGAAAAGAACGAACCTGTTGACATCGTCGTACGTCCCGAGGACGTTGACATAGTTCCCGCAGAAAAAGGAATGCTCATAGGAACTGTATCGAACGTGACGTTTATGGGCGTACACTACGAAATAATCGTTGATATCAACGATTACAAATGGATGATACAGACGACAGACTACTGCGGCGAAGGCGAAAAGATCGGCCTTTATATAGAACCCGATGCCATACACGTTATGAAAAAATCCGAATACTCCGATATGGTCGGCGACTATTCATCATACAGTGAAGAACACGAGCATCTTTCCGATATAGTCGAGGAGGGTGACTGATGAACAATAACACAAAGGCCAATAAAAAAGTTATTGCCGCATCAAGCAAAAGCACGATAGAAAGATCGTGGCTGGCACGTATTGCCGCATATCCGCATATCGTATGGTCACTGCTTTTTATAATCGCTCCACTTATGTTCGTCGTTTACTTTGCATTTACCGATTCATCCGGGGCGTTCACTCTTGAAAATATCAAAAACCTTACAAACTACGGCGAAACGTTCGTTCTTTCGGTTTTCTTTTCCCTTATAGCGACGGTCGTATGTATTGCAATAGGTTATCCGCTTGCTTATTTTTTAGCAAGACTTTCCCCGAACAAGCAAAAAATTCTCGTTCTTTTATTGATGCTTCCCATGTGGATAAGTCTTCTTATAAGAACGTACTCTCTTATGGCACTGCTTGACAACGGCGGTATCGTAAGCACGTTTCTGGTAAGCCTCGGTTTTGAAAAGCTTTCGTTTATAGGAACGGGCGGCGCCGTTATCCTCGGTATGGTATACGACTACCT
>JAZOSS010000041.1:0-3346 GCA_045657205.1 Eubacteriales bacterium | reverse complement strand
TCCGCTTGTTGCGACGGTTTACAGACTTGTGCGTGAAGATATTGCAGGTAAAAATGAACTTTTACGGTCGGTGGCTGCTGATGCCCCGACAGAAGATAAAGAGGTGTAATTTTGGAAAGTAAAACAAAAAAGATTTTTCAGTTGTTTCTCGTCTTTCTGAAAATCGGCGCATTCACCTTCGGCGGAGGATACGCGATGATTCCGATTATTCAGAAGGAGATTGTTGAAAACAAAAAGTGGATTACGGATGACGATATCCTTGAGATTATCGCGATTGCAGAATCCACACCGGGCCCGATTGCAATCAACTCAGCGACCTTTGTCGGCTACCGTGTAGCAGGCTTTTTCGGCGCAATGTTTGCGACTCTCGGCGTTGTTCTTCCGTCATTCGTGGTAATTCTTCTTATCTCGTTTGTTTTAAGAGAGTTTCAGGATATCCCTGCCGTTCAGTACGCCTTCAACGGCATCCGTGCAGGTGTTCTTGCGCTTCTTATCAAGGCGCTTGTTACAATGTATAAGAAGGCTCCGAAGGGTCTTGTCAGCTACATCGTTATGGGTGCTTCGTTCCTGATTACCGCGTTTTTCGATATCAACGTGCTTTCCGTTATCATCGGCTGTGCGGTGTTCGGACTCGTTACTTCTCTTATCGCTGAAAGGAGGAGTAAGAAATGAACATTTTTCTTGACCTTTTTCTCACATTTTTAAAGATAGGTGCATTCACATTTGGCGGCGGCTACGCGATGCTTCCTCTTATGCAGGAGGAGGTTCTCGCACACAAATGGATGCCGCTCGAGGATGTTGTCAATTTTATCGCTGTCAGCGAGAGCACTCCCGGTCCGTTTGCAATCAATATGGCAACCTACGTCGGCTCGGAGGTCGGCGGTGCATTCGGACTTGCAGGCAGTCTTTTCGGCTCGTTCTGTGCAACGTTCGGCGTTGTTCTCCCGTCATTTATCGTCATTCTTATTGTTGCAAAATGCTTTGAACGCTTCAAGAACAGCAAGCTCGTAAAGGGCTGTATGACAGGACTCAAGCCCGCGGTTGTCGGACTCATCGGCTCGGCAATTATTTCTGTATTGCTGACGGTTTTTATTCCGAACGGATTTTCACTCGGCATTTTTACGGACGCTTCGTTCTATGTTGCGCTCGCAATTTTTATCATCTGTACCGTAATGGCATTCAAAAAAGTTCATCCTATTATTATCATCGTCCTTGCCGCCGTGCTCGGCATTGTAACGGGATACGTGCTGTAAAAACTAAGACACTTTCGACAACCGAAAGTGTCTTTTTGCAGTTTTTAAATTTGTATTTAGTACTAAAAAACTTTGAACAGCAAATATTCATCAAAAATGCGGTTTAAACACTTGCTATAAAATTTCTTCAATGTTAAAATATCTAAAAAATTTAAAAGGAGAGATTGATATGATTTTATTTGTCATCAACAGTCTTGAAAATGAAACGGACAGGCAAATTATTCTTGATATCTATGAACAATATGCACCGTGGATGCGAAGTCTTGCTTACAGCATGACCGAAGACTATGATGTCAGCGATGATCTGGCGCAGGATTGTATAGTAAATCTTATAAAACACGTCGACACCCTGCGCAATATGAACGGCCGCCAGCTGAGGTCATACATCGCAACCACCGTTAACAACACAACAATAAATTATATGAAGCATTCTTCACGAACCTGTCTTGTCCCGGAAAATGAAGAATGTTTTTTTGATGAAATTCCCGCCGAGGACAATGTTGAAGAGGACGTGGAAAAGAAGCTGAATATCGAATTGGTCAGGGAAAATATCAACTGTCTTGCATCGCGAGACAAGGATCTGATTATCCTTAAATATAACCACGAGCTGAGCGACAGAGAGATTTCGGATATCATCGGCATCAAAGAAAACAGCGTAAGAATGACTGTCCGCCGAAGTGTTGACAGGCTGGGCAAAAAGGTAGAAAGAGGGGCTGCAAAATGACAGAGTATAACAAGCGTATTTTAAAGATAGTCACAGACGATATCCTCGACGAGAACGACGAGCTGTTCTTAAAAGAAATTGAAGCAGCGAAAGCCGACCCTCGTTTTGCGAACAACAAGGAGCGCGACGAAAAATTCAGAAAAGCACTTGACGAAGCTTTTGCGGTGAAAAAGCCGCGCAGTAAAGCGCTTGTGCGTGCCGCGTCCATTTTTCTTGCACTGATTCTCGGACTTTCCGTAATGACAATAACCGTCAAGGGCTTCCGAGAGAAGCTTTGGGAATTCCTGAATAATCTGGGAAATCACTCGTATTCGTCAATGCTTTCCTCGAAAAATTCAAATGATAATAAATTGTTGGAATATGAGGGAATGTATATCCCGAAATATATACCCGAGGGGTATGAGGTTTTCAAAATTGTTAATGAGAAAAGCTACAACACAGTTAAATTCAAAAATCTTGCAGGAAACATCATTTCCTATACTGAACATACTCAGGAGGTAGAAAAGAAATTTAATTTGGATAAAGAAAAATATGACAGCTACGAAACCTATACTGTAAACGGTAAGGAAATAGTTATTGCTGAGAAAAATGATATAGTTTATCTTACCGTGCAGGAAGCGCAAGCATTTATATCCGTAACATTTAACGATAAAAATATTGATTTTATCGGTTTTGCCACACATATTGAGAAAAAATAGTGTTACATTTCTTCAACTCAGTTGTTTAATATAGCGTACAGCTTAAAGCAAAGGAGGTTGAAAGAATGAAAAGAATACTGGCGTTTATGCTGTCGCTCGTTATGATGAGTATGTGCTGCATCTGTGCTTCGGCGGAAAGCAATACGGAAACGGTAGAAATACCGAGTCAGTCTGAAAACGGAGCAAGGTATACACATCTTATCTCAGTAAGTGCGGGTATTGATGAACTGGCATTGGGTTTTGTTTACTGTGAATCCACGTACAACTGTATGCTCGAAAATTATACCTTTGTGCTTACCTGCACATTGCAGCGTACAGACGGCAGTGCGGCAGGCTGGCAGACCTATAAAACAACAACGGAAACGTTTTGGGAACTCGGTACGAACGGTATAACCGAAAATTGGTTTGCCCCTGCCGGTTATGCGTACAGAACGTTTACGACAATCGTAATCAAGAATTCGCGTACAGGCAAGGTTGTTGAAACAGCTACCTGCGACAGCCCCGTTATTTACAAATGACAGAACACAAAATTTCAGAAGAATGGTTTTTAATGTGAACAGCGAAAATAATCAACATATTCCCGAAATAATTGAAAGAGAAAAAGAATTGATAAAAAAGCTCCGCGTGCTGCCCGAAGATATCAGACGGCAGATCTTCGACGGAATTATGAA
>JAZOSS010000040.1:0-5437 GCA_045657205.1 Eubacteriales bacterium | reverse complement strand
ACATCACCGAAGTGATAACGGATCTCAAAAAGCAGGGAATACCGTACGAGCTTTTACAAGAAGCAGTTAAGACGGTCTATGAAAGGGGAGAAAACGATGATTAAAACAAACGGTCTATATCACGCTTTTGCGGATAAATACGTCCTTGAAGACGTCAATATAGAGATAAAAGACGGTACGGTTACCGGTATCGTCGGCGTAAACGGTGCGGGAAAAAGTACGCTTCTGCGCCTTATGTCGGGTATTTACACACCGAAAAAGGGAAGAGTTGAATTTGACGGAGCTGATCCGTCTTTGCCGTCAGTGCGGCAAAATTTGTTTTTCTTACCCGATGATCCGTACTATACGTCGGGTGCAACCGCTAAAAGCGTCGTGAATCTTTACAAAGCTTTTTATCCCGATTTTGATAATGAAGCTTATGAAGATTATATGGAAAAATGCAGGCTCGATACAAAAAAGCCGATACGCAATTTTTCAAAGGGTATGAAAAGACAGTTTTATATTGCCGTAGCACTTGCGGTGAAACCGAAATATCTTTTGCTTGACGAGGCTTTTGACGGACTCGATCCGCTTTCTCGTAAACGCTTCAAGGACGAAATAGTAAAGTGTGCAGATGAAAACGGTACGACAGTCATAATCACGAGCCATTCACTCCGTGAGCTTGAGGACTTCTGCGACTCGTTTATCTTGATAGATAACAAAACCGTGAAGTCAAGCGGTGATATCTCTCAAAAGGTCGAAAGCTTCTGCAAATTCCAGCTTGCCTTTTTTGAAGAACCGGGCGATATTTTCGCATCCGTGCCGACAGCGTCCGTGCATAGAAACGGCAAATTTGTCCAGGTAGTTTTTGAATGTGACAGAGAAACTGCCGTGAAACATATTGAAAGCTTACCCACACGCCCCGCAGTCTATGAAGAAATGGAAATGGACTTTGAGGAAGCGTTTATAACAGAGGTAGAAAGGGGAGAAAAAGATGCTTAACGCAAAAAGATATTTTCTACATCATCTGAGATCGGTCTTGCCCCGATTGGCTGTATTTTCCGTGTTCGCTGTGCTTATCACAGTGATAACGGCTGTGGAAAGCCATTCGGATTATAAACCCGAATACAGCAGTGCTGCATTTTATATCCTCTCTCTTATTATCGGTTTTCTTGCAACCTTGATACCTATCGTTGAGTTTTCGGGATATAACAACGAACGTAACGTTGATACGCTGTTTTCTCTGCCCATAAGCCGAAGCTCGCTCGCATTGGTGCATATCGCAGTCGGATTTATACAGATGTTTTCGGTTTTTACGGTATCGACCGTAGCACTGTTTATATCACATTTGAGCTTTCGTGAATTTTACGACCTTTATTATATAATTCCTTACTATTTTTCCGTTCTCGGTCTCGGTACGATCGTGTATTTTATCTTTACGTTTATTTTCACACGTGCCAATACGACCTTTGACGGCTTGGTATTTTGCGCTTTCTGGATGTTCAATCTGTATACGGTTTATATGCTTGCCGACATAATATTCAGATTTAAACATTCTTACGATTTGCTTGTGATATACGCACCAATAGACAACGTGACGACGTATTTTCAGTACCTCGCCGAAGAGTCGGACAGAAATATGTATTTCAGTAAATTGGAAGGGATGTTTATTTCCTTGTGGTGCGTTTTGGGTATCCTTGCACTTGTCGGCACGCTGCTTACGTTTGGTAAGAAAAAAGTTGAAAAAATCGGTGAAATATCCGATTCGGTATTCGGATATGCACTTAACATACCGCTTTATTTCATATGCTTCGTCGGCCTCTTTGATGACGTTACGGCAACTATGTGGCTGACAATATGCGCTGTTATAGGTTACTTTATATACAGACGCGGATTCAAGCTTAAGAAAAAAGATATTATTTCGATTGCCATAGCATTTTTAATTCTTGTAATACTGAATGTTCTGAAAGGACAGATATAGGGAAAACTGTGAAGAAAATCTTAATTATATCGTATATACGTTCGGTGACAGCTCATTACCTTTTGTAAACCTTGATATAAGAGGGCATTAAGACCATAAAATGATAATCCCCCAAAAGACATTAATAATGTCTTTTGGGGATAAATTTTATAATCACGAAAACACCGCTTTGCGGTGTGCGCCCCAAGCCTGTGGCAGTTGACGTGGCGAACTGCGTTTCGCCTGTCAACTGTGGGGAGCAGGCAGGGGCGCGTTTTCTATATTCCGCACATTGTTTCGTATAATCCCGGAATTGTGGATGTTGCCAATATTTGCCCAGCTGTTGCAATGTCAATAATTGCGTGCCCTACCATTATAGGTAAAGGGTTTCTTGTTTTGCTGTAATTCAGACACAAAATAATGGTCAACGGCAAGAAAGATAAAAATCTGTATAAAATGTACTTTGCATCAAACAGTGTCGGTATAAAACAGTGCTGTAATGCAAAGAAAAAAGCAGGAACCAAAATCGCCAAGTGTTTATTTTTAATTTGGTTTACACCGCATCCGAGATACAGACCTTCTTCGGCGAATACCGTGGAAACGGGAAGTAAAATTACGTTAGTTATGGCTAAATATATCGGTATAGGTGCTATCATCATAGGTGCTGTATACGGTATTATGCCGTAACAGATATAGCCTGCAATGTACATTCCTGACAATCCGACTGCCAGAATGACCAAGGTCATTGTTAATATTTGTTTTGCTGTTGTTTTGCCTTTTTCGTAATTTATAAGTTTCGGGTAATTATTTCCTTGTTTTTTTGAAATAACGATTAAAGTAAGTATTGTTACTATGTTGACTATACTTGCAACTACTGACCACCAATTACTTATATTCTCTGCCTTTTTGCCCGTAATAAAAGTACCGATTATAAAAATGAATAGAAAAATAATACTTCGCAACGGCAGTATATAAGGTAAATAAGAACTTTTACTTTTCATTGATTCCTCTGTGTGTTATAACACAAAATCGGCAAATAACATTTGCCGATTTTGCTGTTTAAATTTCCTGTCTTCCCGATATTGCACGGGCAAGCGTTTCGCCGTCAGCGTATTCAAGATCCGCTCCCACGGGCACACCGTAGGCAAGACGCGTAACTTTGATGCCGAGGGGCTTTACAAGCTTTGAAAGATATATTGCTGTTGTTTCCCCCTCAATATTCGGGTTTGTTGCAATTATAACTTCCTTTATCGTGTCGCCCGAAAGGCGCACGATAAGCTCTTTTATTTTAAGCATATCGGGGCTTATTCCGTCAACGGGGGAGATAACACCGCCGAGCACGTGGTAAAGACCTTTGTAGTCTCTCGTTTTTTCGATCGCCATAACGGCGCGTGCATCTTCAACAACGCAAACCGTCGTTCTGTCACGTCTGTCGTCTGAGCATATCGAACATACGGGTGAGTCTGAAAGATTTTGACAAATTTCACAGTGCGTTACGTCGTTTTTCATTGCCATAACAGCACGGCAAAATTCGCCCGCTTCCTCCTCAGACATGTTAAGTACGCCGAATGCCATTCTGACTGCACTTTTGCTTCCGACTCCCGGGAGCTTTCTGAAGCAGTCGATCATTTTCTGCATCGGCGGTATATAATTATTCATTGTTATGCGATCAGAACAGACCGGGAACGTTGAGATTTCCCGTTATTTTTTCTTTTGCCGCATCGTTCGTTTCGTTTACTTTCGTTATTGCTTCGTTCATTGCGGCAACGAGAAGGTCGGAAAGTGTTTCGGGATCATCGGGATCTATAACCTCGGGAGCTATGTCGATAGACTTGACCTCGAGCGTTCCCATTATTTTCACTTTGACAACACCGCCGCCTGCGGAAATGTCATATTCCTTTGCATCAAGCTCTGTCTGAAGAGCTTCTATGTCTTCCTGCATTTTCTGCGCCTGGCGCAAAACAGACTGCATATTTGAAGGGCCGCCGCCCATTCCCTTGGGTAATCTTGCTTTCATGATAAAATCTCCTTTATGTGTTTTCTTTTACGAAATCGTCAAGCAGAGTGTACTCACTGCTTATATTTTCCTTACAGCCGAAGCTGATATTTTTACCGTTGTACTTTCCGTCGGATATTATTGCCGTGGCATTCGTTATTTTTTCACTGTTGGCTTCCGCTAACGTTTTTGCAAGCTCTCCGTGAAAGAAAACAAAAAGCGTGCCGTCGCCTTCGTAAGCGGTGCTGTTTGAAAGATACATCGTTGAGGATATGTCCGACGATGTTATCTTCGATATTACCTCGCCCCATTTTTTGTATGAACGCAGGCTTTTTTGTGCATCGTCCGCGGTCGGGGGTGCTGTGTCCTCTATGACAGGTTTTTCTGCTTTTTCTTGCTTTTGTTCTTCCTTTTCCTCCGCCTTTTGCACAGGTGACGGGGCATGGGAGGAATATGCACCGAGAATAAGCTTGTCTTCGAGGGACGATATCCTTGAGAGCAGAGCGTCGTTTGAAGTGTCAAGTCTCTCGTCACACATACGCACAAGGGCAAGCTCCGATGCCAGACGCTTTACCGACGTGTTTTTTTGTATCAAAAACAGAGTGTCATTTAAAACCTTTATATAATATAATATTTTTTCCTTACTAAGCTTCTGCGCTGTCTTTTCAAGAAGTGATGCCTGGGAAGGTGTTATATCAACATATTTTTTGTAGTTCGGAACGGTCTTTACAACGAGCATATCACGGTAAACCGACGTAAGACCTTCCATAAATACGGAAATATCATTCGTTTTTTCGCAAGCGTCGGATATCTGTGCAAAGACTGAGCCGATATCTTTTGACGATATCGCATCTGCAACGGATAAAAGCGCATCGTACGGGGTAACGCCGAGCAGCTCGCTTGCACGCCGTGCATCTATATTGCCGCTTTGTCCTGCACAAAGCTCAAGATAACCGAGCGCATCGCGCAGACCGCCGCCTGCAAGCTTTGCCATAACGAAAAGTGCATCTTCGGAAACGTCGATATTTTCCTCTTTGGCAACGTACGCAAGTCTGTCGCAAATGACGGAGGTGTCTATTTTTCCGAAATCAAAACGCTGACAGCGTGATATTATCGTTGCGGGGAGCTTGTGTATTTCAGTCGTTGCAAGGATGAAGATGACGTGTGACGGAGGTTCTTCAAGCGTTTTTAAAAGTGCGTTGAATGCCTGGGTACTCATCATGTGTACCTCGTCGATGATGTACACGCGGTATTTAAGCTCCGTCGGGGTGTATGCTATTTCGTCAATGAGGTCGCGGACGTCGTTGACACCTGTGTTGCTTGCCGCGTCCATTTCAACGATATCTGTGTTAAGTCCGCTTTGCGAAGCGATACACGACGGACATTTTCCGCAGGGTGAGCCGTCGTTCGGGGACTCGCAGTTTACAGCACGCGCGAAGATCTTTGCACACGTTGTTTTTCCCGTTCCTCTCGTTCCGCAAAATAAATAAGCGTGGGATGCT
>JAZOSS010000039.1:0-9276 GCA_045657205.1 Eubacteriales bacterium | reverse complement strand
TCGAAGAACGAATTTCATTGAAAAAGTGGGTGGCTCAATTTGAGGGAAATTGAGCCAGCCACTTTATGTAATTTAAATTTAATAAAATTTCAAAAGTATATCAGCAGAATAAAAAGCCTATGACGGGACCTGAAAAAATTGCAAGATAAATTAATGTTATCCACGGTTGATAATCTATATAAAAGCCTTTGAATGACAAACTCCACGGATGCTTTATTATAACCCATCCAAATACATCAAATACAACGCAAATGCCTGCCCATATTGCACCCGTGATCAACGCTTCTGAAAACGTAGGTATTTGCAGTGTACTCATATACAGATAACCGAATACGGAAAACAGCACTATATTATATAGAGGATGCCAGGGTTTTGTTTTTTCATATCCTTCGCCCATACTTTCACTGTCCATAGGCTTCATATGCAACACATAGATATTGAAAACAGTGTGAAGTATTCCTATTACGGTAACTATGGCATAAGATATCCAAAAGCACAGCATTGACATTTCAAAGTTTTGCATCATAAATTCCTTTGCGTGTTGTATAATAATGATATCCTGCGTTGCAGGATGAAATCCGAGTAAACTCGGATGAAATCTTTCGCCGCAGGCTTAAGATGAAATAAAATTCGTTCCTTAACGTGGCGAAGCCACATTTCATGCGCGAAGCGTATTTCATATCGCGAAGCAATATTTCACTCGTTCGAAGAACGAATTTCATTGAAAAAGCGACAAGAAATTCTTGTCGCTTTTTCTGGTGACCCGTAGGGGAATCGAACCCCTGTCGCCGCCGTGAGAGGGCGGAGTCTTAACCGCTTGACCAACGGGCCGTCTGTATCAAGCAGTATACCACAAAACTTTTGAAAATGCAATACCTTTTTCAAAAAAATTATCTTTTTTTACGAGATTTTTGACATTTGACGCTGTGCCATTACAAGACCGTAGTAGATTCCCTTTTTCTGCAACAACTCCTCGTGAGTGCCGACTTCGGCAACCGTTCCTTTATCAAGAACGACGAGCTTTGTTGCGTTACGCAAGGTTGAAAGTCGGTGCGCTATTGCGATAGTGGTTCTGTCTTTAATAAGGACATTGAGTGAATCCTGGATACTCTTTTCCGTTTCGGTATCGAGTGACGACGTCGCCTCGTCAAGTATAAGTATTCTCGGATCACGGAGAAGCGCCCTTGCTATTGCAACTCTCTGACGTTCACCGCCCGACAGCGTATGTCCTTTTTCACCGACCTTTGTATTGTAAGCATCGGGAAGCTTTACGATAAAATCGTGTGCGCCTGCAAGCTTTGATGCCTCAATTACTTCCTCGTACGTACACCCGGGCTTTGCATATGCTATATTATTATACACAGTTCCCGAAAAAAGAAACGTTTCCTGAAGGACCGCACCTATCTGTGAGCGCAGGGAGTGCTGAGAAATATCCTTTATATTTACCCCATCTATCATAATTTCGCCGCCGCTTACGTCATAAAGACGCATAACAAGGTTTATAAGCGTTGATTTGCCGACGCCCGATTTACCGACGATACCTACCATTTCGCCCGGTTTTACCGTCAGATTTACACGTTTTAAGACGTCGCCCATTTCATCGTAGCCAAATGACACGTTATCAAACACTATTTCTCCGTCGATCTTGAGATCGACTGCCTGTTCGGAGTCTGCAACATCGGGCTTATCTCCGAGAATATCAAAAAGCTTTACAAGCGACGTATACGTTCTTACAAGTATTCTCGGCAATCCTGCAAGCCAACCGATAGGACCGTAAATGAGTGACACGTATGACGAAAACTTAGATGCTTCGCCGTATGACATTTCACCGCTCAGCATATGAGTTGCTGTATAATAAAGCAAAAAGAACGTACCGATATTTAAAACGAAGCCTAAAAGCGGGTGAACGAGCGCGTAAAACGTCTCATTTTTGATCTGCAGATCCATTTCTTTTTTTATTGCTTCATCGTATCTGTCATATTCTTTTTCTTCCGTTCCGTATGATTTTACGACACGTATACCCGAAAAGATATCAAACAGTACGCTTGATGCCTTTGAATCCGCTTCCCATTGCTTATGGTATATCTTATGCGTATATGCCCAGAATCTCCGCATTGAAAAAGCGGCTATCGGAACAGGAATGATTATAGCCAAAGCCAGGCGCCAATCGTACGCAAACAGTATTCCTCCGACGAAAAACAGAAGCAGTACCTGGTTCAGCATATTCGGAAGCTGTCCTGAAATAAAGTTTTCGACCTGAGAGGTATCCGTAACGACACGGCGGATAAGCTCACCCGTGGTTCTTTTGGAAATTGATGCAAGCGACATTTCCTGAACCTTATCAAAGACCATACCGCGGAGCTTTACTATGAGATCCGTACCGATATGCAGCATCGTAATATTTCTGATAACTCCGACAGCATATTGTAAAATATACGCACCGAGCATTGAAAGGACGACGAGGATGAACATAAAGAACACTTCTCTGCCATTGCCTGATGCAACGGAGTTTCTGATTTCCGTATTTTCAATATACCCGTCTACGAGTATCTGGTTGATATAGGGAAAAAGCAGGTTTACACCGATCGTCACGAAGAACATAAACGATGCAAACAAGAGCTTAAATCGAAACGGCTTTATGATCTGCCAAAGCTGTTTGAACATCGACTTTTTATCAAAGCAGTTCATACAAACGCCCGTATTTCTCGGTATAGGCTGACCGCATTTCGGACAAAGCTTTTGCTGCATATCCTTGTATCCGTCGGGAAATTTTTCCGACTCTTTGCAGTTATTCAAAAATTTACAGACGTTTCCGAACAACTCTGCCGAGGACATTTTACCGCGGCAGATACAATGATATTCTCCGTCTTTCTTATATTCAAGTGCACATACGCCGACGTATGTATTTCTGAAAAACTCGTCGACATCATCAAAGGTAACGTCAACGACAGCATTACCGTTTTCAAACGTACGCACACGGTTTTCCGTGAACAGAAAAACCCCGTCACACTTTTCATTTTCTGCCGTCATTCCGTACGTAAAAACAGTTATAGGGATATCCTTTTCAAGATCGACCTTATCCTTTGGTATCTTCGAAAGCGCTATTGCCCGACGCTGTTCTGCAGATATCAAAACAGGCTTTTTTCTTATTTTTCTGTAAACTTTAAGAAGTTTTTGTTTAATCATATCAAATATAAAGCTCCAGGCTCTTGCGGCTCTTTTTGTCAAGTGCGGAATACGATTCTATTTCATATCTGTTTGCATCAACGTCGGAGATAAACAGCTTATCTTCTCCGACCTTGGTTATGCTTCTTGACGTATCGTGGAGGGTGAAGGATATTTCACCGCCCTCGGTTTCCGCCTTCCAGTAAGAAAATCCGTATTTTTCTTTAACTGATATTATTTTTTTCAGCTTGACTATGTAATACTTTCTGTCAAGCTCTCTTTTAAGCATTTTCACTGTTTCTTCGTCGAACAGCGAAATATCCGATATAATACCTATTTCGGTATTGTCTTCATCAAGCACGGAAATATAGCTGTAGAACTGATCGTGCGGGAATATTCTTTGTAAGAACACCCTTTTATACTCCGTTTCTGTTTCCGTATACACGTAGTTTTCATCAGGTTTAAGTATTTTACCTTTAAAAGATATAAAGCTGTTTTTCTCGCTGAATGAGGCGTTTTCGGGCGTAAGATATGTGATCTTTACTACGTCCTTCAAGTCAATCTTTTCTCTTATTTTTTCCATTGTTTGACCTTCCTTTCTCATCCTTCTTCAATTCCGATGTTTTTAAGCGCATCCATCTGAAGCTTATAAAGCTTATGATATACGCCTTTTTGCTTCAAAAGCTCGGTATGCGTACCGAATTCGGGCATTTTTCCGTTTTCGATAACGATGAGCTTATCTGCATCACGGAGCGTTGAAAGTCGGTGAGCTATCATTATCGTCGTTCTGCCCTTTGTAAGAAGTCCCAAAGCGTACTGTATTCTGCGTTCCGTTTCGGTATCCATTGCCGCCGTTGCTTCGTCCATTATCAATATTTTGGGATCTTTCAAAACCGCCCTTGCTATTGATATTCTCTGTCTTTCACCGCCGGAAAGATCTTTAAATCCAAAGCCGATCTTCGTTTCATACGCATCGGGAAGTTTAATGATAAAGTCGTGTGCGCCTGCTATCTTTGCGGCACTTACAACATCGTCGTACGTAGCGTCGGGTTTTGCGTATCTTATGTTATCAAGTATGGATCCGACGAACAGATACGTTTCCTGCGATACTATTGCTATATTATCTCTTAACACCTGAAACGGAAGCTTTTTGACGTTTATTCCGTCTATAAGTATTTCCCCGTCTGTGACGTCGTAAAGACGTATAAGAAGGTTTGCAAGCGTACTTTTGCCTGCACCTGTATGACCGACTATACCTATAATGCCGCCTGGGGGGATCTCAAAGCTTATTCCGTCAATTATCTTTCTTTCCTTTGTGTATGAAAATTCAACGTTTCTGAATTCGACTCCGCCCTTGATTTCATCCGGATAAATAGGATAATCATCCTCTTTCACATCAGGTTCGGTATCGGCTATTTCGAACAAACGCTGCATAGCGTTCGTACATTCCGAAAGCGAATGTGACATATTCACAAACGAAAACAGCGGAGATGTAAGCATTCCAACGTATGATAAAAACGTAACGAGCGTACCGTAATCCATATCTCCGCTTGATGAAATTATCATCCAGCCGCCAACGCCCCAGACTATTATGTTACTGAGATACATAACGATGTTAACAGCAGGCAAAACCGAGTTATGGAAATACGAAAGCTTTCTTAAAGATTGTGCAAGATTTTTCGATCTTGTATCAAATCTTTCACTTTCAACGTCCTCTCTTGCAAATGCTTTTACGACACGTACGCCCGAAAGTGAATCGGAAAGAGTTGAGTTGAGTGCTCTGTTTGAAGAATATCTTTTGAACTGAAGTGTTCTGAGCTTTGCCTGAACTTTCGTAAGAAGATACAAAAACAAAGGCAGGGTGATTATCGAATAAAGTGCAAGCGGTGTATTCATAAACAGCATAATGACAGCTATCGTCACGACTTGTATGATGTTTATCAAAAAATACGGAACACCGTCAACGAACAGCCAATATATACTGTTTGCATCACTGTTTATCTGTGCCATAAGTCCGCCCGTCTGACGGGAGGTGAAAAACGACATCGAAAGCCTTCCGATAGCCTTGAATATCGTCTTTTTTAGCAGGTATATTACCTTACCCGATATTCTTGCAGTAGCTATTCCCGTTATGGTATTTACAGCCATTTTGAGAATTGTCGTAAGCACGACGAGAGATACGACAAGGGCTATATTTCCATAAAACGGTCCGCCCTCTTCAAGCACCTTATTATAAAGGAACGATGATGAAATGTAAGGTGATATGACCGCAAGCGCACTTGTCATAACGAGTGTAACGAGTATTACGGCGATGTATCCTCTGTAACCCTTTGTAAAATCGTAAAGACGGAAAAACAGTTTTTTTCTGTCCATACAATGCGGGCAGACTGCCCTGTTTGCGTCCGGATATCTGTTATTGCATTTAGGACAAAAACGGTCGTTTTTAAAATCGTTTTCATCGGGAGTAATACTTCCCTTTTCTTTAAATTGGGAAAAATACTTTACAAAAAGGCGTATTTCGTCCTTTACGGTATTACTTAAAAATGCAATAGGAAGTATATCTTTATCATATTCCGCACTTACAACAGCACCCGAAATATAGCTTTCGAGCTTCAGTTTATCAAGCTTTTCAATATTATAAACGTCGCTTTCGGAAACACCGAAAACAGCAGCCGTTCTTTTCCCGTGAGGCTTTGTTATATCACCGTCAACTGCAAAAGTACCGCTTATCACGTATAATTCTTTTTCTGTAAGAAGCAGCACCGTGTTTCCTCTGACACATTCACAGCGCATATCCGTTGACACATACATAAGAATATCGCTTTTATTTAATTTTAAATTACTTAGTACACTGTCAAATCCTTGGTTGTATTTTGAGATCTCGAGCATATTTGTTCTCCTAAAAATCAAAAGCGATCATTGTAAGGAAAGATGTTTTGAAACGTACTCCTCAAGGCAAAGACCGTCTTCATACATTTTAACGGCATTGTATCTGCCGACGAAGCGGAACGTCCACGGACGGTCTTCAACACCTGTATACGAAGACTTTCCTTCGGGGTATCTCAAAACGAATCCAAATTTGTGTGCATTTTGCTTAAGCCAGGTATAAGCTTCCGTTTCGGTAAACGATACATCTCTGTATTTGTAGTATATTTCGGCACTCAGTCCGAGAAGATGCTCGTCGTATGCCGCAACACCGTATTTATTCGTGTAGTCTTTATCTTCTGCGTTTTCCGCAAGATAGTCACGTGAAACATATCCTCTGAAAACGTACGCTCTTTTATATCCTTCTTCCTCGGTTTCCTTGAGCATAGCTTCAAGAGCCTTTGCGGCACATTCCCTCATTGTAATATTTCCGGATACTCTGTCGCTTTTTTTGTATACGTTAACAAGATCTGTATACACATAGTCACCATCAGCAGGTGAATCTTTATTTATGATTGATGCATATTCTACAAGACTTTGAGGATTTATGTACTTTTCATATTCCGTTATATCTATCTTATAGCTGAAATTTCCAACAGCCTGATCGACAGCGTTTTCATCTATTGCAAGTATCGCATCTGCCGATTTTATCTTATACGTCACGTCTGCATAGACAGCGTTAGCACCGAGAATGCTGACATCTGATTCGTTTATCACAACACGTGATACCGCAACCGTTCTGTCAAGCGCATTATGAACAACACTTACGCCTTGCATATAGTTCTGGAAAAAGTCAACCGGGATATAAAATCTTTCCTTTTCAAAGAACGTTTCGCCTGTTAAGCGCACCTCTGTTTTATTTACAAAAGCACGTCTTGTACCAACGATAAATGATGCCGTTTCATTTCCCCTTCCGGGAGATATATATTTTACCGTAGACTCATCTCCGGCGACAGTAAGATTACAGAAGCTTGCTATATCATCTCCGCAAATGTATACGTTTCCATTTTTGCAGGCTATCTCATTGTTCAGATACTTTTCTTCCTTGCCGATGGTATACGTATATCCCTCCCCTGAGTCCGAAGGATTATATGCAAATACAAGTCGGAATGCTGTATATGATATTGTAAAAAAAATTGCGCCAACAACAAGCATACACACAAGATAAGCTGTTGAAACACTTATCAAGTTGTTTCTGTACGTCTTTGAATTTTCTTTTTTTGCTGCTTTATATCGTTTCTTTTCCTGCTCCTTTTTCAAGCGGATACGGACTTTTCTTTCTTTTTCTTCCTTGAGCTTTGCAGCCCTTTCCTTTTTTTGTTTTTCCACAAGCGCTTTTTGCTGTGCGATACGTTTTTTTCTTATTTCTTCACGGTGCTTTTTCTCCTCTTCGGTAAGATGCGGTAAAGGCTGTGCATTTTCTTTTTTTACAACAGTCTTCGTTTTCGCTTGAAGATTTTTTGCACCCGTTGCCGTGGGGACCTTTATTTTTCTGTCAGCGCCGTACGGTTTACCGTATGGCGGATGTGTCTTTACAGAGGATTGCGTTTCACTGCTTTTCGGTATCTGTTTATCCTTTTCTGCCTGTTTTGCGAGCTTTTCTTCCTCTTGTTTTTGCAAATAACGGCGGTGTTCCGTCATAAAGGAAAACTCGTCATCGTCGTACTGATTCTGCGGCATACCGATACCCCCTTTCTTAAAATGAAGTTAATTTTTTTCGCACACCATTATGTATTCATTCCCATATAACAAGTGCGCTGAGCTTTGAAACAAATAAACCTACAGAGTACATTATACAACAATATCAATTACCGTTCAACATAATTTTATTAATAATAAAAAATTTACGAAATATACTTTTTTTACTTGACCTTGTGGAAAATATATGATAAAATCTAAAAAAAATTTGGGAGCATTTGAATGAAAATATACGTTGCAAGACACGGGCAGGTGTCATTAAACAAAGAAAACAGGGTGTGCGGCAGAACAGATATTCCTCTGACCGACGAGGGCATAGCGCAAGCCGTGTCACTTGGGGAAAATGCAAAGGATCTGCGCATTGATCTTATTATTTCATCCCCTATGATACGTACGAAAATGACAGCCGATACCGTATCGGAAATATGCGGAAATATCCCTGTTATAACAGATGAAAGAATAATTGAACAATGCTACGGAATATACGAAACACACACGAGGGATAACCCGGATTTTCTTGAAAACAAGCGTCAGTTTGCAAAAAAGTACCCGAAAGGCGAGTCGATGCTTCAAGTTGCCGCAAGGGTGTATGATTTTCTGAACGATATAAAAGATCTCTACCGTGATAAAACTTTACTGATAGTCACACACGGAGGTGTTATACGTCACATTAATTCGTATTTTTACGATATGACAAACGAGGAATTTTCATCATTTTTCGTTGAAAACTGCACGATGAAAGAATATGTTTTTGAATAAAAACGAAGGCTCATTCGGAACATCTCCGAATGAGCCTTTTTTTTATTTTTTCTTCAAGTGTTCGATTGCTGAAAATGCAGCTATCATTCCCGTATACACAGCCGTTGCAATTTGTTTCGGCTGTTTTGTACAGTCCCCTGCGGCGAAAATCCCGGGGGTTGACGTTTTCATTTTTTCATCCGTTACAATGATGCCGTTTTCGGTATATATTCCTGCTCTCAAAGCAAGATCCGCAGCACCCGGTGTACCGTTTGCAATAAAAACGCCTTCGATATCAAGGATTTCTCCGTTTTCAAAAACGACACTGCTTACCTTGTTTTCACCCGCAATATGGGATATTTTATCCGTAATAACTTTATAAGGACAGCCGGTGGATGCTTTACCGTCGGTAAGCACCGTGACAGACGAGCAAATATTTACAAGCACTTCTGCTTCGTGAAGTGCAAATTCGCCGTCACCTATCACGGCGACGTTTTTACCTTTGAAGAAAAATCCGTCGCAAACGGCGCATTTGCTTACGCCTTTACCTTCAAAAAGGTCTTCGCCTTTTATCTTTTTACCCTTGATACCGCTTCCCGTCGCTATGACGATACTGTCTGCATACAATATTTCTTCGTTCGTTTCAAGCGTGAACGTATCAGCATATCCGATAGAAAAAACTTTCTGACTTAGAATTACGACACCAAGCTTCTGCGCCTGTTCTTTTCCCTTTTCATAAAGTTCTTTACC
>JAZOSS010000038.1:0-15184 GCA_045657205.1 Eubacteriales bacterium | reverse complement strand
GAATAACAAAAAGGGGCTGTTGCACTAAGGATGAAATTTCCGAAATGCAACAGCTCCCTTTTGGTGTTTGAGCCGTTTATTCGTACTTTTTCTCCTTTAGCGAGGAGAAAAAGTACCAAAAAGAGGAACTTTTTCAGAAGTCATGGGCATGTCGACCGTTGCGACGGTCGATTCAGGGCGCCGCCCTGAAAACCCGCCAACTTTTGGAAAAGTTGGATCAAAACTTTCCACTTGCGGCAGCCCGGTCTGTTATGTTCGGATCTGTTTTATTAGTATGCGATACCCTGTGCGAGCATAGCTTCAGCAACCTTCAGGAAGCCTGCGATGTTAGCACCTGCAACGAGGTCGCCTTCCATGCCGTAGTCCTTAGCAGCCTTTGCGGAGTTTGTGAAGATGCTCTTCATGATGCCCTTGAGCTTTTCGTCAACTTCTTCAGCAGACCAGGACAAACGCATTGAGTTCTGTGTCATTTCAAGACCGGAAACTGCAACACCGCCTGCGTTAACTGCCTTGGAAGGAGCAACTACAACGCCGTTCTGCTTGAGGTATGCGATAGCTTCGTTTGTTGAAGGCATATTGGAAACTTCAACGTAGTACTTAACGCCGTTAGCAACGATCTTTTCAGCTTCAACCATACCAACTTCGTTCTGTGTAGCACAAGGCATAAGGGTATCAGCCGTAACGCCCCAGGGCTTTTCGCCCTTGAAGAAAGGAACACCGAACGTGGCTGCGTAATCCTGAACTCTGTTACGGCAGGAATCACGCATTTCAAGCATATAGTTGATCTTTTCTTCTGTATTGATACCGTTTTCGTCGTATACATAACCGTCGGGACCGGAGATGGTAACTACCTTACCGCCGAGCTCTGTGATCTTCTTAACTGTACCCCATGCAACGTTACCGAAGCCGGAAACAGCAAACGTTTTGCCTTCGATCGTTTCGCCGAGGCTCTTGAGCATTTCAACAACGTAGTAAACTGCGCCGAAACCTGTTGCTTCGGGACGGATAAGAGAACCGCCGCTGTTGATGTTCTTACCTGTAAGAACTCCCGTGAACTCGTCACGGATTCTCTTGTACTGACCGAACATATATCCGATCTCTCTTGCGCCAACGCCCATATCACCTGCGGGAACGTCTGTGTCAGCGCCGATATATTTCTGAAGCTCTGTCATAAAGCTCTGGCAGAAACGCATAACTTCGCCGTCGGACTTACCTGTGGGATCGAAGTCGGAGCCGCCCTTACCGCCGCCCATAGGGAGTGTTGTAAGTGCGTTCTTGAACGTCTGCTCAAATCCGAGGAACTTCATAATGGAGAGGTTTACGGAAGGAGCAAAACGGATACCGCCCTTGTAAGGACCGATAGCAGAGTTGAACTGTACGCGGTAACCCTTGTTTACCTGAATGTTACCGTTATCATCAACCCACGCAACTCTGAAAGAGATAGCGCGTTCGGGTTCAACCATACGGTCAACGACACCTGCCTTAACCAAGTCGGGGCGCTGTTCGATAACGGGTTCGATAGATTCGAGAACCTCTTTTACTGTCTGATGAAATTCTGTCTCGCCGGGGTTTGTACGAACAACTTTTTCGTACACGCCTGCAAGATATTCTGTTTTAAATGACATAATAATCCTCCAAATTAAAGATTTCGGGCAAATTATAGCACAGATTTTGCAAGATTTCAATACCAAATCCGTAATTTTATATTAAAATCAGAAAAATATTTTCCGAAACGGACTGCAAAAACGCCCTAAAAAAACAAATTTTGTGATAATAGTTCAAAGTAAACAAAAACACCTGCGGAAATATTTCCGCAGGTGCTGAATATTATTCGGGCTTTGTTTCGAGCTTAATATCGTAGTCGCCGAGGTGTTCGAGCTTAAATCCGTTTGCCTTATATTTTTCGTAGTCAAATGCTTCAAGTTCATCTATTGCGAGCTTATGGAACTCGTAAAAATTGTGCCACCATTCGTATCCGGAACCGAGTTCAGCGTTAAGATATGCTTCTGCAATATCAATACCCATCTGAGGTGCAACGTAGAACGCTCCCATTGCAAGGACGTTTACACCGTTACCTGTGATAGCACGGAGAGCCGCAGGCACGCTTTCAACAACACCTGCGTGAACGTGGGGGCACTTACTTGCCGCGATATGTATACCCATACCCGTACCGCAGAATATGAGCGCTCTTTCAAATTCGCCTTCCGCGATGAGCGAGCCAACTCTGAGTCCGACTCTGTGGAACATAAGATCCGTATCGTTATCTTCGGGCGAACGCACGCCGACATCGGTTACCTTCCATCCCTTTGATTTAAGGTGAGCGACGACCGCTTCTTTAAGCGGAAAACCTGCAAAATCCGCACCGACGAGTATTTCCTTATCTTTAACTTTTCTCATACCGTATCTCCTATAAAATATTAACGATTTTCGTTTAGTTAATTGTAACACAAAACGGCGTGACAGTCAAGGGAATTTTGTTAAAAACAGCAATTATTATTTCACATCGTTCAAGCATCTTTTGAATATATCAATAGACTGCTTTTTAGTGTACAGATATCTGCTTTCAAACAGAATATCAAAAAAGTTTGCCGCTTCTTCAAGGAGTGTCGTCTCAGTTGTGACCACGCTTACTCTTCCGGAAAAATCGTCCTTTTCCTCTCCTTTATACGTAAACACGAGCTGAAGATCTTTTACGTATTCTATACAAGCGTTTTCGGGATATCTCAAAAAATTTTCATTAACTATTCTGAAATCAGCATTACCGTTTTCCATCATATCGAGCATTCTGCAAAGAAGCTTGCGGCGCAGCTCTTTCGGCACGGGATTCACGTATTCATCGGGTATTTCAAAAAGTTTTCCGTTGCTCAGAAAATCTTCTATTCCCTTTTGAGTAAATGCACCTTTTTTCACACAGTCAATAAACTGTCTGTAATATTCCACGATCTCGGGGAGTAGTGCGGAAATTTCGGGAATTTCAAGCTTTGCGACCGTTTTTGCCTCCTCGTATTCCATAAATGGGATAACACACGGAGCAAACTGTATATAATTTGCATACGGAACTTTCGTAGTGGATCGTTTCAGAAAATCGAAAAATTCAAACACATCGGCACAGCGTCGGACAAGGCTTTTCATACCGTACATACGGCTCGTGCACATCGCTTTTACTTCTTCAACCGTTTTTTCATCAGTTATAAACATTGCCTTATCAAGCCGTTCATTAGCAAAAATAACAACGTCGGACAAAACGAGATAGTCGGTAAATCCAAACGGAATAACGTCCGAAAGTTCCGGCGAGTATTCGTAAAGAATATCGCAGTTGCTTACAAAAAACGGAGTCCAGTCGAAAAGCTGTTCAAAATTTTCAATACTTCCCTTTTGCTTTCCCTTTGTTATCTGAGTGCATATTTTAAAATTGATCTTGTCACCGATACCGGCGAGAAGACCTATCATATTTTCCTGCAATATTCTGTAGTTGCGGGTCGTATTTGTATATACAATAGGACAATCATGCTTTTCTATCTCATTTTTCAATGCATTCAAAGCATAAAAAAGAACTTCGGAACGGTTGTTCATCATCAGTATACCGTTATCCGGATAAGTCAATACCGCCGATTTTTCCTGGTTTTCACCTAATTTAGAAATAACGGGCAGGATCTCCGTTTTCGAAAACACACGCTTGATCGACGTACATACTCTGTTACCAAATCTGAGATTATCAAGTTCCTCCATCAAAGATGCACGTCTTGATATCGAAAGCGGCATAAGTGCCATTATCGAAACAAGCTCATCCATAGTGGGTAGGCGTTGACCGCTTAGTATTTTTGCAACAGTCGGACGTGATATGTTAGTGCATGCGGAAATACGCATAGCGGATAAGCCGTTAGAGTCAATTTCATTTTGAAGCATTTCGCTGAATGCGGACATTATCAAACTCCTTTACAAATTTATCAGACTAAAGCCTTCTTTATAATAGCACATTTTTTTCACTAAGTCAAGAAGTTCGCCGATATAATCGTCATTATTTTTAAAATAGTAATAAAAGTTTTATTTTTTAATTTTAAACATTGTATCAAGATTAAATTTTAAATTACGTACACAAAATAAATATAAATAGTATGCTATAATATTAAGGATAATTTAATTTGGAAGGATATATATGAAAAAGAAAATTGCTTTTATAGGCGTAGGCAACATGGCTCACGCAATAATAAAGGGTGTACTTGACAACAGCGTTGATTTCACGAAAGACAGCATAATTCTTTATGACAAGAACCCCTCTCAACTTAACGATCTCGACTTTTTAAACTCCGCAAGCGATGCCGTACAAGCCGTAAAGGAAGCCGATTTCGTTGTTTTCGCAGTTAAGCCTCAAAATTTTCCCGAGCTTCTCGGTGAGCTTAAGGAAAGCAACATCGACATAAGCGGAAAAGTATTTATAACCATCGCCGCAGGAATAAGCTGTGAATACATCTGTTCTTATCTGCCGAACGCCGCAGTCGTAAGAGCTATGCCCAACACGCCTATGCTCATAGGTAAGGGTGTTTGTTCCGTCTGCAGAAACAAACACGTGACGGACGGCGATTTCAAAACCGCTTTTTCACTCTTTTCAGCTCTTGGCGATGCTTTTGAGTTGACAGAGGATAAAATGAATGCAATAATCTCCCTCACCTCATCATCTCCCGCTTACGTATTCTTGTTTATCAAAGCGTTGATGGACGGTGCTTTGAAGCAGGGACTTGAATTTAAAGATGAAAAAGAGCTTCGCCGCATTGCCTGCAATACCGTTATAGGTTCTGCCATGCTTCTTATGGAAAGCGAAAAATCACCCGAACAGCTTATAAATGACGTTACCTCCCCCGGAGGAACGACCGCAGAAGCTATGAAAGTATTTTACGGTGCGGAACTTGAAAATACCGTATACGAAGCAATGGACGCTTGCACGAAACGTGCTTTTGAGCTTGCAAAAAAATAAGTAATATTTCACCTCGTTCCGTCATATCATTTATCAAGAACAGCCAAAGCGGAGGTACTTGAGGATGAAATACATAACGGACGAAAAAAACAACAAAGAACACAGCACAGCTTCCGAGGATAATATAGTAACAAGAACGTATTATAATCTTGCAAAGAGGGCGGACAGGCGTAAGTGCTTTACGCAGTCACTTATATTTCTTTGCATAATATTCGCTCTCACTTCGATTCTCGGCGGACTTATATACATATACTCACAGAGGGTGTACGGTATCTCCGTATCCTATAACGTCAGTGACGGCATACGAGCAGCTTTCAAAGATTATTTTTTAATGTTTTTGCCGTGTGCTCTCGTTTTCGTTTCCGGTTTTACCGTATTTGCATCTCTCGTTGACGGGCTTTTGTGTGCCGTATGCGGTATATTTACGGGATTTTTCACAACAGAGCTTTACATATCGTTTGATTTTTCAAAGCTGTCGGCTGTATTTTTTCTCGTTATATATTTTTTGGCTGTGATATATTTTTCGGCAATTTCAGTAAGTTTTTCACACAGAACACCACCCGGTAAAGACTACGTTGACGGAACGTTTGAAGAAGATCTCGTTTGCTATATAAGATACTTTGCACTGTGTTCTGCTGTTATACTATTTATATGTGCACTGAAGCACTTTTTTTAGGACGTGCAAAAAGAAAGGATAATTCAATAATGGCAAGAAATAAACCGTGGCAAATGCCAAACATATTTGATACACAGCGTGTCGGAAAAGGTGTCAAAAAAAGCGAAGTCAAGGATGCATCGTTTAAAAACTTTTTTAAATATTTCGGAAGATCCTTCACCAAGCTTTTGAACGTAAACCTTATGTTCACACTTTTGTGCTTACCGATATTTTCCCTTTTCTTTGCTATAGCAGGATTTACAAACGTCGCATCTCCTGCCGCATCAAGCGCAATGTTCGGTCCTGTGAGAGCGGCTGTTATAAGCGGAAACGTAAATCCCGTTACCATGTCGCTTTACGGTGCGTACGGCATACAGACATCACAAAGCGTACGTCTTACAGCCTTAACGATAGTTTTCTATGCAATAGCGGCACTCGTCATATTCACCTGGGGATACGCAAACACGGGTATGTTTTACGTTATAAGAAACATACAGAAGGGTGAGCCTGTATTTATGTTTGCAGATTTCAAGCAAACGATAAAACAAAACAAATTTCAGGCTCTTTTTCTCGGTATAATCGACCTTGTGATAATAGCCGTCACCGTATACGATCTGCAATTTTTTGCAATAAACGCTTCCCTTTCGTCAATGTACAGCGTTATGTTCTGGATATGTGTGTTCATCGCTTTAACTTACCTTATAATGCGGGTATATGTTTATCTGATGCTTGCGACGTTCGACCTTTCGATATTTAAAATGTTCAAAAACGGACTTATATTTTCATTTATCGGACTTAAAAGAAACGTGCCTGCGATCATCGGAATGGTTGCCGTTATTCTTCTCAACATTGTTTTATTGATAGTATTTATGCCGATCGGAATAATACTTCCCTTTATACTCACCTTTGCAATATGTGCGTATATTGGCGTTTATGCGGCATATCCGAAGATAAAAGAAATAATGATAGAGCCTTATTATGATGAAAACGGCGAAGATGTCGAAACTGAATAAACAATTACTGCGGTCGAATATCGGCCGCAGTTTTTATTTACCGATAAGCTCTGAAACGGTTACAAACTTATAACCCGATTTTAAAAGCTTCGGTATTATTTTTTCAAGTGCTTCGGGGGTAGGTGTATCGGGACTTACGAAATCGTGAAACAATATGATATCTCCCCCTTTTACGTTATCAATTATTCCGCAGGCTATTTTATCGGCAGGCGTATGCGCCCAATCTCTTGTATCTTGTGACCACAAAATAACGTCACAGCCCATTTCAGACGATGTTTTGATGACGGCATCGGAATAGGCACCTCCGGGAGGACGCAAGAGCCTGGGCCTTTTTTTCGTTATTTTCTCTATTGACTTTTCACCTTTTATAAGTTCTTGTCTTATTTCTTTTTCGTCAAGCTCTCTTAAATTTAAATGACTGTAGGTGTGATTTCCTATCTCGTGTCCTTCGTCGTTTATCCTCTTTACTTTTTGTGGATATTTCTCGGCATTCACACCTATAACAAAGAAAGTCGCTTCAACACCGTATTTCTTCAAAATATCAAGTATTTGCTCTGTATATTTGTAATGCGGACCATCATCAAAAGTCAACGCTATTTTTTTCTCATCCGTGCACACGTGTCTGTATACACCTGCTTTTTCATAAGAAAAAACAGACACCGAAAACAGCAGTGCAAAGGCTGTAAGCAAGCACAATATTCTCAGCGGCATAATTCATCAAGACTTCCGAAATGGTATCCGTCATTTTCCCATTTCGTCATAACTTCATCAAGTATGTCTGCATTCGTCTTTGACGTCGGATGAAGCAACACCACCATTCCGTTATGCGTATTATCGTATATAAGCTTTTTTGCCTTCTCGCAGTCGGGCTGTTTATTGTTATCCCAATCGGCATAAGCAAAGCTCCAAAATACCGTTTTATATCCAAGCTCGTTTGCAAACTGCATATTTTCAACGCTGAACTTTCCTTCCGGCGGGCGGTAATACATTGCCATAGTCTTACCCGTCATTTCGTTATAATATGATGACAGCTCGGTAAGCTCCTTTTCAAACTCCATTTTATCTGTTATCTTAGTCATATCCTTATGATGCGCCGTATGGTTGCAAACGAGATGCCCTTCATTTGCCATTCTCTGAACAAGGTCCGTGTTTCGCCTTACCAAATTATCAAGTACGAAAAAAGCACCTGTAGCACCGTGCTTTTTCAGCGTATCGAGTATTCGTTCGATATTTCCGTTTTCATATCCTGCATCAAAGGTAAGATATATCACCTTTTCATCGGGATCTCCTGCGTAATATCCGCCGTATTCCTTGATAAACCCGAAGCTTGACTCAAGGCTCGGCGTCATATGCTGTGAATTTCTTTTGCAGTAATAATTAAACGTTTCGCCGTTGCCTGCACCGTTTACAAAAACGCTTCCCAAAATAAAAAACGCCGTCACGGCGGCAAGAAATTTATATTTCATAATCAGATCATCCTTTCAAAAAAAACTGTCCGCAGGATTATTTTTTCTTCCTGCGGACAAAATATACTTACTTTTCAGTTTTTTTGTTTTTTGACAGCTCGCATATAAATCTTTCCGCATCTGCAAGTATCCGTTTGTAGTTTGGATTCCACAAAACACGGCAAGCCTCATCGTACTTCAGCCATCTGTATTCGGACATTACACTTTCAAAAACGACGTTGGGATCGTTTGATTCGGCCAAAAACAGCACGACTGTTTTTCGGCACGGTGCGGCAAGTCGATACGTTACGGACTGTCTGAAATTTTTATGAGGCTTGAGGTGTTGTCCCGTTTCCTCAAAAACTTCCCTTTTCGCTGTTTGAAGTTCCGTTTCGCACATTTCCATATGGCCTTTCGGGAAACTCCACGTACCCGACCGTTTTTGAAACAGGAGCAAATACTGTATACCGTCCTGCGTTTTTCTGTAAACTATCATTCCTGCGGATTTTTGATAAAGCGCATCAACGGTTATATCGTAAAATTTTTCACGGAAGTGTACGGCTTCCTCGATCCTTGCCTGATTTATATAAACACCTGCAGGAGCTAAAACAAGACGTTCACCGCAGTCACCGCCTCTGTGTATAATACCGATAACAGTACCTGTAAAAGATGATATCGGTGTTTTAACACCGAGAATGTACGCTCTCATCGGTTCACCGTCAGAACCGGGCTGACCGTCCGCGACACCGTAATTTATAGGATACATAATATTTTTACGTATCGGATGTTTAGCCCCAACAGGACGTGTAACATTGACGGTGACAGTCTTTCCGAGATAATTTTTAGCACTTATTTTGCGTGTGATACTTCTTGTGAAATCGGCTTTGAATGCGTTGTAAAGATCAATATTTTCGGGATATTTTTCAAGTGCTTCTCGCTTGAGAGCTATATATTCTTCTCTGAAGTCCGGACGGCACGAAATATATCTTCTGAAATTTATAAAGCCTTGCCATCTTTCATCCATATGCTCAACAAAGTGGATATTATGTGTAACTATTCCGTTTTCAATATCTCCTCTGCAAAAGAAGATCCTCCGTGCGTTATCTTTACCCGGAACGTGATATACACCTATCCCGGCAAGCTCGGGAATAAACTTATTGACGTCTTCAAGGAATCGGACACCGACTGCTATATCTATAACGGGTACACACATCATACCCGGAATAGCAGTTGAACCTATATGTTGAATATCTATAGCAAACGTACCAAACACGTTTTTTAATTCCATAATAGTATCGGCAGCTATCTGCTTCCACGCAGGATCATATTCACAAAGTGTGACATTGTTTTTTTTGACTCCAAGCATTAAATCCCCCCTTTGAGCAATATAATGGTTTATTATATCACGCAACTTATTATTTGTCAATCGCCCCAAAACAGTATCGGCAATTTTTTTCGTCTTTTTATACATATTCACCGTTCATTTTTTGTTGACATTAACCAAATATTTATTTTTGTATGTTTTAATCTTGACAAATCGTATAAAAGTAATTAAAATAAATGTGAGATAGTTTATATTTTAAATTTTGCCTCATATTTAAAACACTATCCGTAATTAAAATTGTGTTTTATTTGACACATATCTCTAAAAGAAAGGAAAATATTATGAAAAAAACCAACAGATGGGTAAAAATTGTTTGCCTCTGTATTGCCTCGATGTTTGTCATAACCGCCATACTCGGTGCGAGCGTACTTTCACCAAGCGCCGCGTCGGTTACAACGTGTGACGTAAACTGCGACGGTATCGTAAACGGCAAAGACATCGTAAGGGTGCTCAAGTATGTAAAAAATCCTACAGCCTATCCGTACGATCAAGCTATGGATGTAAACGCTGACGGCTCAATAACGCGTAAGGATATAACAGCGATGCGTTCGTTCATCGGTCAGTCGTACGATATAACCGAGCTGAAATATATTGTATGCGACCCGTATTTCAACTGCACAGCCGCAAATAATGGCGGAAAGCTCGGAACATATACAACGCTTGAGTCCGCAAAAACTGCCGCGCAGGAAAAATTGCACTTGGGTTACGTCGTATATGATTCACTTGGAAAATTCATTTACACTCCCACAGATTCCCTTTTAGCTTCAAAAATACTTTGGAATGCAAAGCTCATATCCGATTTCGCAGCTAAAAACAATTTCGATTATTGGGATGCAACCACCAACCCCGGCTACAACTGGCAAAACCTTGATATTAACAATCCCACAGTATCGGACGAAAGAATATCAAGCTGTGACCGACTCGTTGACTGGACACTTTGGAGATGTGGATATACATCCGCACACGGTAATGTGATCTCACACGGTTTGTCAGTATTCCAGCAGCCTGCTTGGCTCGAAAGCCTCGGATTCACAAAGATAACGGATAATACAGCACTTCACCCCGGAGATATCGTATTCACGATAGATGATGCAACAAGACCCGGATATCCTGCACACGTCTTCATCTGTGCAAGTTACAAGCTTAACAACAGCAACTACTACTACAGATACGACCACGGATCTGGTACGCGTATTCAGACTACTTCGACACCGTTCTACGAACCGATTCCTGCAACAGGTCCTACCTTCTACTACGCATACAGACCCCCGGTAAAATAATCAAATCTCTCCCATATCTCATCCGGATATGGGAGATTTTATTAAGGATAAAAATATAGTAGGCTCAAGATTTTGGGCCTACTATATTATTTAAAAGACCGCCTCATCGAAGCGGTCTTTTAATCGTTTTATTTTATTGCAATTTCTGCTACCGATTTTACATCAGCTATAGAAAGTGTTCCGTTACGGTCTACATCAATTGCTTTGAAGTATCCCGACATTGAGGAGTCATCAAGTGCCTTTCTTGCACGAAGAACGTCGATACCGTTTACAATACCGTCACCGTTATAGTCACCCGTCACGATAACCATTGCAGTGCACGTTACAGCACCGTCAACAAACTTCTTTATCGTGTAACCCGATGCAGGTGCGCCCGTTACTTCGTTACCGTTACGGTCATATATCTTAACTGTATCTTCAAACTGTGATGCTATATTCGCTGCCGTTGTTCCCTTTTCAACTCCAAGCAAGAACCACTCAGAAGCTGAAGTGTCAACGTCGTACGTTGAATCCGAATTAAGAACGAACTGATTCTTTGTTTCATCTACAACAGTTGCTATTGTAAACTTCTGAGCATCGCTTGATATGTACTCAGCATTTCCAATATTTGCTCCAACTGCATCACCCGAAGCAGTCATAACGGATGAATGGTGTGCCATAGCACGAAGTGAATACGTTCCGTCGAGATTATTATGTAAGAACCATTTCTGTGTACTCGAAGAAGCTACAACATTCTGCAACACTATATTAGTTCCGCTCAAAGCAAGGGCTTTTCCCGTATCTTTGTGTACTATCTGATAACTGTCATCGCTATTGGCAGTAAACGTCCATACATTGGAACTATCGGAAACATCTGACGAAACAACATTCAAATCGGCTACGCCTACTGTATATCCTGTATGTTCAATATTTATCCGCGCATCAAACTTGTCGCCTATGTTATCAGAAGGTGCTGTATAATAGTATCCATCATTATAGTAATACTCAAGATACTCTTCCAAAGCAAATTGATAATCACCCGCGTAATAATCGATATTATCCTCATTTCCATCAGCGAACGTTTTCAAACTAAACACAGAACTTCCCTGTCTGCCTTCGCTGATACCGGAGTTTATAAAGTGACGTAAAAGTTTTCCTTCGTTATATCCTACGCTTGTTCTGAGGTCTGAGTAGCGGTTGTAATAATATTCATAATCAAATACGGACTTGGGAATATTAATATCATAAACGAAAGCAATGGAGTTCCATGTACTTCTCTGTGTACCGTCGGAATAACAAGCTCTTTCAACGTATGAGCCGTTATCAAGCGTTACCATCGTAGTAGAGCCGCCGCCGTCAAGCAAAAAGCACGTCTTGTATCCTATATCCTGGCAGAACTTATATATTTCATTATATTTAAGTCCCGTACGTACGCCATTGGTATCAGCCGTTACCATAGCTATCATAACGCTTCCGTCTTCTTTAACGCCAATAACGTTCGTGGGATATTGATCTGTGTTCGTAATTTCGGAATACTGTTCTCCGTCTTTAAGAAGCAAAAGCTGACCGCCTATCGCTTCCTCACAGCTTCTCCACGTAGCACTCGTTGATGCAAACGTAGAATCGGACATAGTAGTAGTTATACTTACCGTATCACCGACGGCAAAATTATTTTTCAAAGAAGAAAGTCTATATCCTCTCGCCGTAAGAACGATAATGTCTTCGCCGAGTGCCTGACGCGATGCGGAGTTTTCGGGATAAAGACCGATAACCGTACCGGTAACCGTTCCATTGTTCATAAACTTGTTGCTTACCGTAGTCTTGATCGCAACTTCGTAAGCATCATCGGGAACGTAGTTGGAAGCCGCAAGTCTGTTATTGTAAACGTACAGCGCGTTATCTGCAGGTGCTCTGTTTACACCTTCCGCATTAATAGATACATTTTTCGTGATATTCGATATCGTAGTTGATACTTCCGGCTTACCGATAACAACTCTTTTATCTTTTGTAACGCCGAAGGTATAGTAGTCGGCTGTCTTTTCCTGCCACGTCATTTGGCTGCACCAGATCTCACCGTCCATGAGGATTGGGCTGAAGGAAACCTTGTAGTTGGCTTTTGTAAATTCTTTGTCGAGATTTCCCAACGTGTTACTCATCCAGTCACCGTTGACAGCGGCGAGTATCTGCTTTCCACCTTCGGAATAATTGTTTACGACGTTAGTAAGCTTATCCGCATCCGACGTTGTTGTACCGTGGTTTATTACTTCCATTGAAAGACCGTCGGAATTTTTAAGATTTGCTTCAAGAATATTTATATATCTGTTTGCGCCGTATCCCGATGCACCGCCTGAACCGAGGTGGACTTTCGTATAATCAAGCCCCGTATCCTTTCCCATTATCGTTATATCGGTAGTAGTGTTATAATCCTGACCGACAAACGAATAGGCAGCTTTTGTTGTTTGAGTGAAGAGGTGGGAGAAAGCTCCTACCATAAGAACACCCGCTGTAAGAAGCGCGGTGCATCTTCCTAACATTTTTTTCTTCATAATTAAACTCTCTTTCGTAAAAATTACAATTGATACCATGCGTTACAAAACGATGTAGTATAATTATACATATTGTATTTTACTCTTTTTTTACTTGATTGTCAAGCGATTGAGGCATATTTTTTGTTGATTTTGCACAATTAACGAATAATTAAAAAAGTATGCACAAAAATAGACTCTGAGTTTTGTGCAACTTTTACAAACTAAAAATCAAAAAAATACAATCTGTTGAAAAATTCACCTTTTTTGTTTATAATATAATGTATGTAAATTGAAAGGAAAAAGTAATTTGAAAAAACTTACCTTACTTCATTCAAACGACTTACACGGAGATTTTATGTCCGTGCAAACGGATAATAAGCTCTTGGGCGGCATTTCAATGCTTTCAGGTTACGTTGCAAAAACAAGAAAGGAAGAAAAAAACGTAATATACGCCGTGGCAGGCGATATGCTCAGAGGTTCTGTGATAGACAGCGAATTCAAGGGACTTTCAACAATAGAAATAATGAATATGCTTTCCCCCGACGTATCGTGTGTAGGAAATCACGAATTTGATTACGGTGTTGCCCATTTGCTTTTTATAGAAAAGTGTGCACGTTTTCCTGTTCTGAGCGCTAATCTCTACGTTAAAGGAACGAAAATACACATGTTTCGTTCCCACTATATCAAAAAAATAGGCGGTATGAAAATACTTTTCATAGGTATTTCAACACCCGATATACTTAAAATGAACCACGAAGGTGAGCCTGTAAGCAGATACGTTGACACAAGCGATGCAGTAGACGAGATAAAAAATCTTTGCAACAGATACAAAAACACCAGTATCGACCTCACGGTACTTTTGACGCACATAGGTTTTGAAGAAGATAAAAAGCTTGCCTCTCTTATCCCGCAAGACCTCGGAGTTGATCTTATAATAGGCGGACACAGCCACACATTTCTGGAGAACCCGTATACGGTCAACGGAATACCGATCGTACAAGCCGTCACGGGAACAGATCAGATAGGCCGTTTCGATATAATAATTGATGAAGAAACCACTAAAATAGACAGTTACAAATGGCAACTGATCCCTATAAGTGAGGAAAACTGCCCACACGATGCAGATCTCGAAAAAGTGATACAAAAATACAAAACGGTTACCGATAAAAAATACAGCCGATACATTACAAGACTTGAGCGTGAAATATTCAATTCGGACAGAAACCGCGAAAACGATATAGGAAAACTGTTTTCCGATGCCCTTCGTGAGTATTTTTCACTTGATATTATGCTCATATCATCGGGCAGTCTTCGCGCCGAATCGTTCGGTCCTATCGTTGAATACGGTGATCTTGTTGAAATGTTTCCTTTCGCTGATGAAGTCTACTGCGTTTATATAACGGGCGCACAGTTGAAGCAAGCGATCTTTCACATATTCCGCCGTGATACCTTCGACGGTGTGCATACGGAATATTATCAATTTTCCAAAGGAATGGAAATAACGGTATCGGAAAAAGAAAAAGCCGTCACATCTATTCTTTTTGACGGTGAACCCATAAGCGAAGAAGCAGTATTCAGCGTTGGTTTGCAAGGTTTTCATTATAAAAATATTGAAAAATGCCTCGGTTTAAGTCAGGACGATATAACGAAAATAAAAAATCCCCGCATACTTGCCGTGAAAGACAGCGACATAATAGACGAGTATTTAAGCGGTAAAGAGCTTGTAAAAATTCCAAAAGATCAGCGGTGGATAACGGAATAAAATCATAATATAAACACCTCTCCGTTTTAACACAGAGAGGTTTATTTTTTCATATATATAATACGTCACCGCAGGAAAGATAATGTATGTTGTTTGTTTTTTCTTTCATATATTTGTATTGTTCAACACCCGTGCAATGGCAGGTATAATATTCCGTTTTATATGA
>JAZOSS010000037.1:0-12966 GCA_045657205.1 Eubacteriales bacterium | reverse complement strand
ACTACGTTGCCGATCCCATTGATACGATTGCAAGTGATCTGAACTTGAGCCGTTCAATGGTAAACAAGGAGCTTGCCGCCATCAGAAGTGCCTTGAAAGAAAAACTTGAAAGTGAGGGTTATTCGATATGAAAAAGAAAGATTTGAACGAAGGTCTAAATCACATTGATCCCGACCTTGTTGAAAAATACGTTGAGCAAAAGGATAGGCTCAGGCAGAAAAACAAAAAGCCTAAAAGCATATGGCTTCGCTTCGGGGCAATCGCGGCTTGTTTCGTGCTGGTTTTGAGCGCGGTTATCGTTGTGCCTATGCTGCGAGAGGATGATTCGGGGATTATCACCCCTCCCGATGGAACGAACAATGACATCGGTGTAAATCCGGGACCGGGGACAACGGATGATAATAGACCGAATATACCGATTGTGAATGTTCAAGTACCTTCGTCAGCACCACAATATTATGGCAACGAAAGCAGTAGTGGTATGTCGTCAGATGCTAATATGGATGTAAACCCAGCAGGTATATCAGTGACGGCTAAGCTTATTGAAATGCTTCCCGACACTTATACATTTTTTGATGATTGGAATCAGTACGAATATCGTCTCTTGAGAATGAAAACCGTCAAATTATTGAGAGGAACGGAAATGACGGAGGAATTCTATTATATGGTTCCTGTCGCTTTTGCGACCGATTTCTCGGTGTATGATAGTTTTGTAATCAAAAACATGGCGCAGTTTGCCTATGACTACTCGGTAATGTATAATAAAACGCAAGGAAAGGCTGAACAATTAAATCTGCCGCTTTTCGGATATCGGGTATACGGCTATCATCTTATGGGTGAGAACTTTGTAGCATTTGATTCTGATGGCAAATTCGATGAAAGGCTTTGGAATGCCAACAAAGCTTGGATTGAAGAAACCAATCGCGCACCGGTTATAGATACCATTACACAGGCGGAAACTATTATTCAGCAAGAAGATGACGGTTGGGGAAATGATTTTTATGTGCATTTATTGAAGGATATATCGGGTGAGGCGGCAAACGTTTTAGATTCGCTTAAATCTTTTGACAACGGAATATTTGTTCCAATCTTTTCGTCAAGAATATTACATTTTTCGCCGGAAGTACAATTCCACGCCGTCAGATATATCAACGGTTTTGCAACCAATGAAAAAGTCAGCGTATGGTGTAAAGAATGGACAGACGGAGATCAGGATACCTATGCCTTTACAAAGGCTCGCTTTAACGAAGAAGATATGAATCGCTTGCCCGATCTGCCCTCTGCCTTTGAGTCGGTCAAAGGAGCTTTGAACAGTGGATCGGTAACGCCACCGCATTTTAATAATCAAGAAAATCTGAAAAATACAACAAGCGGAGTTTTCGGATGGTATGCTAAAACAGAAAACGGTGTTATTGGCATTGTTAGAGTGACGTGGTGCTTCTATACCGAAAAATATCAATATTACTACGATGATGCTTACTATATCATTGAATATGGTTCTGACGAGTGCAAGGCAATTGATCGAGATGCTTTGCTTGATTTGTTAGGAGACTACGAAACAAGGTATATCTATACCGGAGAGTATAACGAATACGGAAAATGCATTGACATAGTTTGTCCTGAGATGTAAAAGACAGATAATAAGGCGAGCGTTTCCGCGCTCGCCTTATTTGAAATTTTCTCAAAAATATGTTATAATTATTTTTGAAAAGTGTAAGATTTCGTGTTTTAGATTGTATTAAATAGTGAATCGATTCGAAAAAGAGGTGGGACTATGGAGGACAAGAAATTACTGCGACTGCTACATAAAGACCCGAACGCCGGAATGGAACAATTATTGAATAACTACACAGGTCTTGTTTATGCTGTTGTCAAAAGCAAGCTTAACGGTTCTTACTGTGTTTCATCCGATCTTGAAGACTGTGTGGCGGACGTGTTCAGTAAATTCTACACAGAGCTTGCAGACTATGATCCTGCAATGTCAAGTATCAAATCGTATCTGTGCGTCATCGCACGTAATCATGCGATCAATGTTGCCAAGAAAAGAAGCCTTGAAGGCGGTATTTCTCTTGATGATGAGCAATCACTTTTGCAGATTGTGGATGACGTGACGATTGACAGCGAGCTTACCGATGAGGAGCTTCGGCGCGAGGTTATCAAGGCTGTTGAGGATCTCGGAGAGCCAGACTCAAGCATCATTTTCCGTAAGTATTATTACGGTGAGTCCTCAAAAGAGATCGCAAATGCTATCGGCCTATCCGCGACGAACGTGGATACACGAACACACAGAGCCTTAAACAAACTGCGTAAAATGTTTGGAGGTAATGAGGTATGAAAAAAACACTGAATAATATTTTTGACGAAGCGAATGCAGGTGAGATCGATAATCTCGTTAAACAGAGCGTTGCGCCTGAAATATCGGATGATACGCTTTCCGCTATCAAGGATAAGGTGTATGCCAAAACGAACTTAAAGAATGAGAGGAAACCCAACAAAAACGTATTGCTTCGCTTTGGGACGATCGCGGCTTGTTTTTTGCTGATCGCAGGCGCTGTCATCGCCGTACCGAGGCTGCGAGGGAATTCCCCTGATATCATTCCACCCCGCGGCAATGGTGGCAGATATAAGGACTTCACGATACAATCGGGTGAATACGGCATCGTATGGCCTTGGAAATACAAGACTATATACGAAAAGTATTATTCCATTGACGTGAGCAGTACTGAATTTATCGGTCAAAAAAGAGAGTTGTCTGCATCTTACGTGGGCGAAAAGCTCGGCTCGTATAAAGCTACCGGTTATGATGATACTTCGGATGGAGTCTATCACGAACATTTTGATGCTTACGAGATCAAAGACGTTGCATCAGACAGACTAATTGCCGTGAAAATGGAAAATCATTATTATGTATTTATTTCTAAAAATTATGATCCTCCCGCAACTTGGGGAGGTGTATTAGATGCATATTCGTTGCCTCAATATGTCGAGTTGAGTAGATTTTCTGTTGATGAAGAAGAAAAAGATAAAACTTATCATTTGCTGAATGACGATGAGTATATTTGGAGCGTTTTGAAAGATGCAAAAGATGCAGAAGCCGCAAATTCGGTAGGTTGGCATGAGAACAGAGGAAACTTTATTGCTTTTACCGTAACCTCTGAAGCTTTTGGTGTATATAAGAAAGCTATGTATATTACTGAAGGTGGATATGTGTGGACAAATATTTTTGATTATGAATACCTCTATTATATCGGAGAAGATGCCGCAGACAGTATCATCAAGTATGCAAAAGATAATTCAACCGTAGCAGAATTTGAACCGTACAACAAGACGATTGCAGGAAAGGTCACAGAAATAACCGACGATTATATTTTGGTTGATGATTCGATCCTTTGTAAGGATCCCGCAGACGGTATCGCGTATAAGATCATGATTGATGACGTGAAAGTCTCCCGCTATGTTGAATGTGATATGGTTAAGATCGGCAGCACAGTCGTTGTGGCTTATGAAGGTGACATTGACGTAAAGAACGGTAATGTGATCAGCAATGCGATTGATATTTCGGAAGGTATTATATCCAACGGCGATGTTCTCATCCCCGAATAAATGCTATGGGCGAGCGTTGTGACGCTCGCCTTTTTCAAGGGAAATCGATCGTGACAACACGGTCAGGATGATAAAAACGTAAAAATCACCGTGCAAGATCTTAATTTAACAGTAAAGTATCCTCATCTTTTTAAGGTGAGGATATTTTTTTCAAAAAAACTATTGACAAAACTGTTATAACTGTATATAATGTATATACACAGTAAAGCAGAGGTGATGATATGAACATATTTATTGATAACAAAAGCGGAGTTCCGATATATGAACAGATATATTCGCAAATAAAAGATCAGATCATAAGCGGTGCTTTAAAGGAAGATGAGATGCTGCCGTCTATCAGAGCCCTTGCAAAAGATCTGCGTATAAGTTTTATTACGACGAAACGTGCATACGAGGAGCTTGAGCGCGACGGCTTCATATATACGGTTGCGGCAAAAGGATGCTACGTAGCACCGAAGAACGTAGAGCTTTTGCGCGAGGAAAATTTAAGAAAGATCGAAAAATATATAGATGAAATTGCAAGACTTGCCGCATCGTGTAATTTAAGCAAAGGTGATATCATCGAAATGATAAATTTCAGTATGGAGGAAGGACAATGAATGCACTTGAAATAAAAAATCTTACGAAAAAATATAAAAATTTCACACTTGACAGTGTTAATCTTACTTTGCCCACAGGGTGCGTTATGGGCCTTGTCGGTGAAAACGGTTCGGGCAAAAGCACCATTTTCAAGCTTATACTTAATATAGCTAAAAAAGATGAAGGCAGTGTTGAAATACTCGGACGTGATCACGTAAAAGGCGGTGATGTTACGAAAGAGGATATAGGCGTCGTGTTTGACGAGCTTGGCATACCTAATGAAATGACCGCCCCGCAGGTCGATAAAGTTATGAAGTACATATTCAAAAATTGGGACAGCGAAAAGTACAATGAACTTTTGAAAAAGCTTTCCGTGCCGACAAATATCAAGATACAGAAGTTTTCAAAGGGTATGAAAATGAAGCTCGGCATTGCAGTGGCGCTTTCACACGATGCAAAGCTTTTACTGCTTGACGAGCCGACAGCAGGGCTCGACCCCGTTGTACGTGACGAGCTTGTTGAGATGCTCTATGACTTCACGAGGGAGGAGTCACATTCGATATTAATATCCTCGCATATCGTCAGCGACCTTGAAAAGCTGTGCGACTATATTGCATTTTTGCACGGCGGACGCTTGATGCTTTGCGAAGAAAAGGACGTTTTGCTTTCACAGTACGGAATACTCCGCTGTACGGAAGAAGAGCTTTCGGATGTCCCCGAAGATGCCGTAAAGCACAAAAAAATAACGCCTTACGGTGTAGAAGCTATAGTCAAGCGTGACCTTTTGCCGGACGGTTATTCCGTAAGTGCCGTAGGACTTGAGGAGCTGTTCGTGTCGATGATAAAGGAGAACAAGTAATGAAGGTCAAAGGACTTTTTCTAAAAGAAGTTTACGCACAGAAAACATCACTTATAATATGGTCGATTGCGTTTATAGTGTTTTTTGCAACTGCAATCATATCTGACAAAACATGGCACATGATGATATTTTATTGCCTTATTACAAGTATGGCAGGGCTTAACAGCCTGAGCCTTGATGAAAGAGGCTGGGGGAAATATGCTTACGGTTTGCCGTGCAGCTCAAAAGAGATAATTTTATCAAAATATATATTTGATTTTGTATGGAGATTTGGAACGTTAACCTTGCTCATTATCGGGAGAATTATCGGAAGCTTTATATTTGATTTTAAATTTTTGTCAGGTAACTGTGCTTTCGGTTTGGTACTTGCTTTTTCGGTTTATACTGTAGTATACTTCCTTTTTCCGCTATATTTCAAATGGGGGCAAGCGGCTGTCGGATTGTGTGCGGTGATTGGATTTGCAGCAGGAATTACGGTAAATATCTTAGGGTTTAACGATAAATTGTCAGTAAATATGATGGGTGTTGTACCTGTTATTATTTCGCTGTGCGTACTGCTTGTTTCAATACCCGTAACGTATCACATCACCGTAAAACTCTACGAAAAGCAAGAGCTTGATTAAGGAGAAAAAATGAAGATAAAGGGACTTTTATTAAAAGAAGTGTACGCGCAGAGATCCACGGTTATAATATATGCTGTAATGGTTGCCGCCTTTGCTGTCAGTACGTTTATATCGGATGTTTTGGGACCGATCATGTTGTTTCCTTGCTTTATATCAAGCAGCGCGGGGCTTAACAGCTTCACGCTTGATGAAAGAGGCTGGGAAAAATATGCATACGCTTTGCCGTGCCGTGCAAATGAGATAATCTTGTCAAAATATATATTTGATTTTGCGTGTAAATTTACGGTCTTACTTTTGATGATAAGCGCAAGACTTATTGGCAGCTTCGTATTTGATTTTGAATTTATGTCGGGTGAATTCGCCTTTAACCTGGTGCTTGTTTTTGCTGTATACACCGTAATGTACTGTCTTATACCGCTGTACTTCAAATTAGCAAACAAGGCACTTGTGGCTTCCTGCGCGGCTATAGGCGGTGTGTCGGGAATAGCTGTTAATTTCTTGTTTTTCGGGAATAAGGTTTTAAACGTTGGATTGACGCCCGTTGTTATTTCGCTGTGCATACTTATTATTTCAATTCCCGTAACGTATTACATTTCTGTAAGACAATATAAAAAGCAAGATATTTAAATTAATAAGCGGTGCGCTGTTTAAAAACTTCGTAGCACCGCTTATTTCTTTTAAAAATACAGTTGAATTTTTTATTATATTTGTGTATAATGTAACTTAATAATTGTGAACAGCTTCAGTATAACAATATTTTCGACAAAAAGAACCGTAACGGCAAGCTGTTTCCCGTGCTTGACAAGAAATAAGCTATAAAAAATTCTCATCACCTTTCGAGGAGATGAGAATTTTTTAAAGAATGATAAATTCAGTTAAAAGTACTGTAGCGCAGGCGCATAGGGCAACTCTGAAAAGGTCCCATCCTCGCCAAGCGGCAACGATACCGACGATGAGCGCCAGGATACCCGAATAAGGTGTCTGTGTTGCATGGATGATAGCAGGGAACGTCATCACGGCAAGCGTTACGTACGGCACGTAATATAAAAACGAGCGGACAAACGTATTTTTTATTTGTTTTCTTATAAGAGTGAGTGGAGTTACACGGATAAGATACGTGACGGCTGCCATTATAAATATGTAAATATATATGTTATGCGTCATTTTCTGCCTCCTCATCCTTCACGGGGAAGAAAATTGCCGCCGCACTTGATATTATAAGCGTCAAAATGACCGTTCTCATACCCTCACTAAGTTTTGAAACGATGGGGGCAAGCGATGCTGTAAGGCTTAAAGCGAATGAAATTACGACGACGGCAAAAACCGTACGGTCTTCCTTGGATTTCGGGATAATTACCGCCAAAAACATACCGTAAAGTGCAACGCTGAACGCACTTACAAGGCTTTGCGGCAGAAGGCTTCCCGCAATTACGCCGAGCATTGTTCCGACAGCCCACGGCGGTGCGGCTGTGAGTGCGGCACCAAAGCTGTAATAAGGATTTACCTCACCTTTTCTGGATATGGCGATTCCGAAAAGCTCGTCTGTGAGGTGAAAAGCCATCAAAAGTCTGTGATGCAGAGGAGTTTTTCCGTCAAGTCTTTGCGACATCGCACAGCCCATAAGTAAATATCTGACGTTTGCCACAAGTGTTGCAAGCACCATTGAAAAATATGACGCATCTGCGGCAATGACCGTAAAGCCTGCGTATTCACCTGCCGAGGCACTGCACAAAAAGCTTGCCAAAAGTCCTTGAAACGGAGAAAGTCCCGCATTTCTTGCGGCAATTCCCAAAGAAAACGATACGGCTAAATAACCAAGTCCTATCGGTATCCCGTCCTTCATTCCTCTTTTGAAGGACGTTTTGTTGTTTTTAAGTCCCAATAAATACATTCTGCTTCTTCCGATATATGATGATTTCTTATTATATTAAAATATTTGACAAAATTAAATCGGATATTGTAAATTTCACCTTGAAAAATCACACATTCTGTGGTATACTCGTATAAAAAATTCCCGGAGTTGAAAATGTCTTACTATTCTGATATCATACTTGAAAAATACCAAGTACGAAAGGGCAAAAAGAAAAAGAGTGCGTTTATTGATTTTGTAAAAACGGAAGCCGAAAAACACGGATACGGTGTGAATATTGAAAAAGGCTCGTTCGGTGCCCGTAATATCGTAATAGGTGATCCTGAAAGTGCAAAAGTCGTTTATACGGCACATTATGATACGTGTTCAAGACTTCCCGTGCCCAACTTTGTAACCCCGAAAAACTTTTTGATATATCTGCTTTATCAATTTCTTTTAGTCGGAATGATATTTGCCGTTATATTTGCGGCAATAAAGCTCGTTCCGTTCGTGTTTTCGTTTATTCCCGTACTTAAAGATGCGGACGTTGCCCTTGTTAAGAGCATTACATATGATGTATTGTATATAGCTTTTATGCTTCTTTTATTTGCAGGCCCTGCAAATAAGCAAACGGCAAACGATAATACGTCGGGTGTTGTGACTGTTATGGAACTTATGGCGTCAATGCCCGAAGAATACAAAAATGATGCGGCATATATCCTTTTTGACTACGAGGAATCGGGACTTATCGGTTCTTCTTCGTATGCATCAAAACACAAAGTGCTGAAGAAAAACGGGAAGTTTGTAAACTTTGACTGCGTTTCCGACGGTGATACGATATTGTTTGCAATAAATAAAAAATCAGCAGATCTGAAGCAGTATATTGAAAAAGCGTACGTTTCAAAGGACGGTTTTACGGTGGATATTCCCGAAAACGGAGATGTGTTTTATCCGTCAGATCAAAAGAGCTTTAAAAACGGTGTCGGCGTTGCCGCACTTAAAAAGACGAAAAAAGGCTTGCTTTATATGGACCGTATACATACGAGCAAGGATACTGTGTTTGAAGAAAAGAATATTGAGTTTCTTGTAAACGGCTCAATAGAGCTTACGAAGATCATCGAATAATTAAATAAAAAAATTCCTGCTTCCTTACGGAAACAGGAATTTTTATTAGTTAAGTGTTAATTATGCGCGGATCTTCTTGGAAACAACAACGCCTGCAAATGCAACAGCTGCAACTGTAAGAGCAACTACGATAAATGCATCGCCTGTGCTGGGGTTTTCAGGAGTTTCGGGATCAGCGGGCGTGTCGGGTGTGTCGGGCGTGTCGGGCGTTTCAGGATCTGCCGGTGTGTCGCCACCTTCGGGGGCTTCGTAGGAGTATGTGATATCCTGAGCCTTGTATTCGGGGTTGGAGTGAGCTACGGGATCACTGAAAGTAACAGTAGCGCCTTCGCCGGCTACGATAACAGCATCAGCAGTACCTGTGAAGTTTCTGAGCATGATCTTGGTTGTTCCGAAAACGTTGTTGCCTGTAAGTGTGATCTTTTCGTCTTCTGTGAAGTTTCTGAGCTCGATTGCACAGTTTCTGCCGTCGCCGTCGTTGGAAGCAGCGAACGTTGTGTCAGAAATTGTAGCTACAACGGGAACGCCTGCAGATGAAGAACGGTTATCAGCATCAAGACCTGCTTTACCTGCTGTGAGTGTGCAGCCTTTGATCGTGACATTACCGCCCTGTGCGAAGACAGCGTCAGAACCGCCTGCACCGCCGTCAACTGTGATGTTTTCGACGATAAGCGTACCGTTGGAGATGTCAAGAGCGTCAGCGCCTGAGGATACGATCTTACCTGTTTTAGCAGCGGAAGAGTCGTAAACCTTAGCAACGGAATCACCGCCTGTAACCTTCAAAACTATGTCGGAGTACGACCAAGTGTGACCGTTAAGGTCAACTATGATTGACTGACCGGGATCGAGCTGAACAGTAGCATTTGCGTTGATATCAGCTGTGAGTTTGTTAACTGTTGTACCGTCGAGAATGAACTGGCTTGTCGATGTACAATCGTTAGCGCTTGCTGTAAGTGACATAGCACCGAAAATCATTGTTGCAATAACAAATAATGAGATAATCTTTTTCATGATAGTCCTCCTGTAAAATTTTTTTGTTTTGCAATTTAACTATACAATAAAATGTCCGTTTTGTCAAGTAAATATACATAATTTATTGTAAAAAAATATACATAATGCTAAAAAAGCAGACTTCGTTTCTCAAGCCTGCTTTTTTTGTTATTTGAAATGGGTTGTCCTGTGTTATGCTGTGATATTATCTGATGTTATTTTTTAAACGCAAGTTGTCTGCAATCATTGCGATAAATTCACTGTTCGTCGGTTTACCTCTGTTGTTTTGGATCGTATAGCCGAAATAGGAGTTGAGAACGTCTACGTCGCCTCTATCCCAGGCAACCTCTATTGCGTGCCTTATGGCGCGTTCGACTCTTGACGGAGTCGTGCTGTATATCCGTGCTACCTCGGGATAAAGCACCTTCGTCACGGTGTTGATTATCGAGCTGTCCTTTACCGACATAAGTATCGCACATCGCAGATACTGATAGCCCTTTATGTGCGCGGGAACGCCTATTTCGTGTATGATCTTCGTTATTTGCGTTTCCATTACGTTATCGTCAAGCGCGGGATTTGAAAACGGTTCGCCGTCACCCTTCATTGCGTATAAACGGCGCATACGGTCGATAAGTACGCTGAAATCGACGGGCTTCGTCATACAGTACGCCGCACCTGCTTCGTCTGCTTCGATGTATATGTTCTGATTGTTTATTACCGAAAATATGATAAAATCGGGGCAGGGATCTGTTCCGAGACGGACTTTAGCCTCCTTTATCACGTGGACTCCGTCAATTCTCGGAAGCCACATATCACACAGCACGAAATCATATCTTCCATGCTTTATCTTTTCAAGTGCTTCTTCTCCGTTTGATGCTTCGTCTACGGTGCAATTTATACTTTTCTTTAAATTTTCACGGCACTGCATTTTGAAATCAAGGTTTGCATCTGCCACAAGTACCCTTACCTTCGGTTCCATAAATATTTCCTTTCTGTAATATATTGGTTATCGTAGTACTATATTACCATATTTTGGAAATTTTTGCAATACTTTTAAATACTTAAATTTAAACAAAGTTTACACCGATTAATTGTGCAAAACGCCGAAGAAAACACGAAAAAATTCGGTAAATGACGAACAATATCGAAAGATCAGTCCTCGCAAGCCGCCTTTTGCGACGTTATTTGTCTGATAATTTCCGTATCAAATTTAGGCTGTCTTGAGAAAGTATAAAGACCGTTTCTTTCTTGCTCAACGTCGGTAAGCTGTGTGTAGCAGAAAGCGCATATTTTTTCATCTTCAAGAATACACGTCACGAGATTGCGGTATCTTTCTATAAATTCTTCGGCAGTTACAGGTGCGTTGCCGTAGCCCCAGCTTCCCGAATCCCACGTGCCGACCTCACTTTCAAGATCCCAACGTATTCCGCCAAACTCGGAAACAAAGCAAAGATCGTCTGTGAAAGGTACGCCCTTGTAATCTACACCCTCGTGATATCTTACCTTTTTGATAAGCTCTTTATAATCCTGGTCGTAGCAGTGGCAGTCCATCATATCACATACGCCGTCAACGTGGAACCATCCGCTTGCATCAACGAAAAGTCTTGAAGGATCCGTAAGCTTCGTTATATTGTAAACGTCACGTATGATCTGCGGATCCTGGTTTTGCTGTGTTTCGTTGAACGGACACCAGCCGATTATGCTGGGGTGATTGCGGTCACGCTTCATTATTTCGCACCATTCGCTGATAAATCCCTTCCAGGACTCGGGTTTTGAAATATCAAGTCCCCAGTTTGCGTGCTCGTCCCACACCATATAACCGAGCTTGTCGCAGTAATAAAGGAAACGGGGTTCAAATATCTTCTGGTGCAAACGTGCGCCGTTGTAACCGTACGCCATTGAAAGCTTGATATCGTTTTCAAGCGCTTCTGCCGTGGGTGCTGTAAGTATTCCGTCGGGGTAGTAACCCTGGTCGAGTATGAATCTGCCGAAAACACTTCTGCCGTTAAGATACATTCTGTGATCGTTGTAGCAGATGGTGCGTATTCCGAAATAGCTGTATACCGTATCATCACCGAGCGTGAGCTTTACGTCGTAAAGATTCGGGGAAGTTATATCCCAAAGTTTTACGTCGTCAATGTTGAATGAAAGATATGCAAGCTTGCCTTCCACCTTGCTTGTACCAGATGCCACGGTCTTTCCTTCAAATGATATTTCCGCACCGAACGGCATACCGTGTGCGTTTTCAAGCTCTGCTGTTATCGTTACACTGCCTGTCGGGAGTGTGTCGTATTTTACGGACGTTATGTAAGACTTCGGAACAAATTCGAGCATTACCGTCTGCCAGATACCCGTCGTTCTCGTGTAAAAACAGCCGTATGAGCCGTACTGTGTGGACTGCTTGCCGCCGGGCTGAAGTCCGCTTCTGGTGTTATCGTATGCGCATACCGTTATGATGTTTTCACCTGCCTTGAGCTTTGAGCCGATGGCAACAGTTATAGGGGTAAAGCCGCCTATGTGTTCTGTACAGAATGTGCCGTTTACCCAGATCTTCGTGCGGTAGTCGCACGCACCGACGGTGAGGATGACCTCGCCTTTGTCGAATCCTTCGGGCATCGTTACCTTTTTCTTGTACCAGACACAGCGCATAAAGTCCTTGTTGCTAACACCCGAAAGCTCACTTTCGGGGCAGAAGGGAACTGTTATTTTTCCGGAAAGGGAGTCCTTTTCAATAAGACCGCGCGCTTCACCGCTTTCGGAGTTGTCTATTTCAAAATCCCATTCTCCGTTTAAGTTTATGTAATTCTTTCTTTCAAATTGGGGATTGGGATGCTCGTTTCTCGGAATAGTGTTCATTTTTTTCTCCTCTTGATTTTTTACTGTTTATTTGATATAATTTGGTGTAATATTTTTATTGTGTTTTAAATATATGGGTAGTATTATGATTTGTAATTTGTGTCCAAGAAAATGCGGTGTTGACCGCAGTAAAAAAAGCGGATTTTGCAAGGCGGGAGCAGATATAAAAGCTGCAAGAGCGTCGCTTCATATGTGGGAAGAACCGCCTATATCGGGCAAAAACGGCTCGGGGACGGTGTTTTTCTCTCACTGTAATCTCAAATGCGTGTTTTGCCAGAATTATAAAATAAGCTCCGAGGGTTTCGGATATAATATCGACAGTCAACGTCTTTGCGAAATATTTTTAAAACTGCAGTCCCTCGGTGCGGAAAATATAAATCTCGTAAGCCCGACACCGTATACGTACGGAATAATAAAGGCACTTGATCTCTGCCGTGATAAGCTCAATATTCCCGTCGTCTGGAATACGGGAGGGTATGAGA
>JAZOSS010000036.1:0-8333 GCA_045657205.1 Eubacteriales bacterium | reverse complement strand
CGTGATATGTCGCTTACGCGACGTAAGGCAGGCTCGGCTTTACCGAGCATATTATGACAGTAACGCTGTCTATGTCACTTCCGCGTTAGCGGACAAAGGAGAATTTATGTCAAAAACTTCACATGAACTCGCGATTGAGTTCGCAGTTGAAATTACCGAGCTTTGTTCAAAAATAAAAGGACGCTCCGAATATACAAAACAGCTTATTCGTTCCTCCTCCTCAATCGGCGCAAACATTGCAGAGGCAAAATATGCAGAGAGTAGTGCCGACTTTGTTCATAAGCTCGAAATAGCACAAAAGGAAGCAAACGAAACTGAAACTTGGCTTAATGTTTTATATAAAAGTAATATTATCGACGAGCTTACGTTCAAGTTCCTGCGAAACAAGTGCGGTAAGATCAGAAGAATGTTAATTGCTTCCATTACGACTGTTAAATCAAAATTAAACGGACAAAAGTGATTTTTAAGCAACCCTAAAAAATTCATTTTACAACAGTACAGTATAACATTTTGCAAGAAAAGAGAAAAAGAATTTTAATTTTTACAGTATGAATTTACAATCTTGTACAAGAAATACATCAACATGAAAACGTATATTTGCTACGCACTAATGTAAAATGCTAATTACAAGCAAAGAAGGAGTTGATTTTTATGCCTTATTACAATAATTGGATTAAAGAAGAATCTATAAATTTTGCAATTCAAATTTCAGATATTTGTGAGAAAATAGACGGCTGTTCTGTATATGTAAACCAAGCGATGCTATCTTCTTCATTAATAGGTGTAAACATCCGTATGGCAAAATCAACTCCGAACAAATCAGATATTATACAAAAATATGAAGAAGCTTTAGATCAATGTGTATCGACTGAATATTGGATTGATATCCTATACAAAAAAGGAAAAATATCCGAAGAGGATTACAAGAGTGTTCGAACAAAATCTATTTTAATAAGAAGAAAATTGCTTACGGTAATAAACGCTTCGAAAAAAAGCCAATCAACACCGAAAAAATAAAAGGTGCTTTATTTTGCACCGATATATTAATTGAAAGTTGCTTTTATGAAAAAAGGAATTATAATTACAAACGCATATACACAGCTGGCAAGTGCCGAATATCAGTCTTACCGCCTGTGTGAAGAATTTGAAAAAATAGGTATTAAGGCACACGGCGCAAAAAACAGGGAATACCCGTGCGTTATAAAAGACGGCGGAATAGTTAACGAATATTCCTCATATGATTTTGCAGTGTATCTCGACAAAGATAAATACATAGCCAAAATGCTTGAAAAAAGCGGTGTAAGACTGTTTAACAGTGCCGATGCCATAAGTGTTTGTGACGATAAAATGCTCACACATATTGCACTTGCCGGACAAGGCATACCGATGCCGGACACGCTTCCCGGTGCTCTTTGTTACACCCCGGATGCCCTGATCCCCGATGAAAGTATAAAAGCTGTAACAGACACACTCGGACTTCCTTTGGTCGTTAAAGAAAGCTACGGATCGCTTGGGAAAGGCGTGTATCTTGTAAACACCGAAACAGAACTAAGAACCGCTATGGAAAAACTGAAATGTATGCCGCATATGTTTCAAAAATATATTTCCGAAAGCTTTGGTAAGGATGTAAGAATAATCGTTATCGGCGGTAAATACCTGTGTGCTATGATGAGAAAAAGCGAGGACGATTTCCGTTCGAATATCGAACTCGGCGGTGTCGGTGTCAAGATAACCCCACCGGATGAATATATAGAGATTGCTGAAAAAGCATCAAAAATACTTGGCCTTGACTACTGCGGAATAGACATTCTTATAGGCAAAAACGGTGGGCTTGTGTGTGAAGTAAATTCCAATGCGTTTTTCGGCGGTATGGAAAAAACAACGGGTGTAAACGTGGCAAAAGCCTATGCGGAATATATCGCATCTGTGATATCGTAGAGGTTTCGTGAAATGAAAAACAGTAGATTTACATCTTTTTTAAAGTGGTTTTTTATATCGGTTACATCAGTATTCGTTGTCATTGTTATGATCTTTACTTCAGTATTTCTTGTAACCTACTATTCAAACCGCATAAGTACCGAAAACGGTATCGACGAAGGCAGCTACGTTTCTATATGCGGTCAGGAACAGTATCTGCTTATAAGGGGAGAGGATAAAAATAATCCCGTTATTATATGGCTTCACGGCGGTCCGTCGAGTCCGGATGCGTTTGCAAACTATTCCTTTCAAAAATATCTCGTCGATGAATATACGTTCGTGAATTGGGATCAGCGAGGATGCGGACGAACGTATTACCGCAATAAAGAAACGGATCCCGAAAACGAAACCGTATCATTTGAACAGGCACTGAGCGATCTTGACGAGCTTGTAAACTACGTTACCGAAAGATTTGGCAAAGAAAAAGTTATCATAATAGGTCATTCCTACGGCACAATGCTTGGAAGCAAATATACTCTCGATCACTCCGATAAGGTTTCAGCGTATATCGGAGTCGGACAGTTTGTAAATATAAGCAGTGAGGATTACAGCTATAACGATGCTCTTGAAATTGCAAAAAATAATGGCGACGATATAACAAAACTTCAAGAATCATACAAAGCGTATACGGAAAATAAAACTCTTTTAAATATGATGCAGCTGCGTATGAAAGTAAGTGAATATCATCCCGTACCAAAAGAAGCAGATCCTATAATGACGGGTATGATGTCGCCCTATATGAATTTCGATGATCTTCGCTGGTTCTTAAAACAAATGGGCGATTTTGAAGATTATATTAATTACAACAAGCAACTGTTTGATTATATCTTAGTAGGTGATGTTATGAGCTATGGCACTGAATATAAAGTTCCCGCAGGTTTTATTTCGGGGTCTTGTGATTGGGTAACACCTGTAAAATATTCAGAAGATTACTATAACACAATAACAGCACCGATAAAGGATATTGCTCTGATCGACGGATGCGGACACTCGCCTTTTTATGATGATCCTGTTGGATTTTCAAACGAGCTTGAAAAAATGCTTGACAATATGCTGAATAAAAAAGATTGAAAGCGTACCCCCTGACGGATACAGTGGTCTGTCAGGGGGTAATTTTATGTTGTCGTATTTTTCAGTATTTCAATAAATTCATCCCAGTCCTTGATGTATAAATGGTCGAAATCGAGTTTAAGATCATCAGGTCCTGCCCAAAGATTTTCTTTTGACTTATTATCGTATCTTACAGGGAACATTCCCGCATTGTGTGCACCTGTTATATCACATACGGTGTGATCTCCGCAGAACCATATTTTATCAGGGGTAAGGTTTGCCTTTCTTATTGCAAGATCAAAGATACGCTTGTGCGGCTTTCTGTAAACGTATTCACTTGATGCTATGATAAATTCAAATTTGTTTTCGGGAAGTGTTGAATTTATTCTTTCGGTAAGAGCGGTACCTGAAAATCCGATGTTGCTTACAACACCGCTTCTTATGCCCATACTGTTTATAAACGATATCATTTTATCAACCTTCGGCATAAGTACACCGCGTGAGGTTGCAGACCAAAAGATACGTTCTATTTCTTCAAGCGGAAGATCAAATTCAACACCGAGTGTTTCGTACATAAGCTGCATAAACTGTCTTTCGTGTATTTCGATACATTCATCACGTGATGGCGAAAGATCACCTTCGTATACCTCGTTTGCAAAATCGTCGGCATCCTGTGCCGTAACGTCTTTTGGATTTTTAATGACGTGTTCAAATACGGCTTTCTGACCGTTTAAGGTGTTCCATCCGTCTTCGCAGATTAGCGTATTTCCGTAGTCAAACAGTATCATTTCGGGTCTTTTAAGCTTTTGCATTTAATTTCACTCTGTCGGCTGGGGTTACAACGGCTGAATAATTTGACTTGTACGTTACAAATCCGGGCTTCGAGCCGGCAGGCTTCTTTATGTTTTTGACCTGCGTGTAATCCACCTCGACGTTTTCTCCTTCTCGTTTTGTAGAATAATACGCTGCTGCTTCCGCTGCTTCCGTGAAGTCAACGGCATCAGGCTCTTCGCCGTGTGAAAACAGTATAACGTGACTGCCGGGGGCATCCTTTACGTGGAAAAACCAGTCGTATCCGTTTGCTGTTTTCATCGTCAGCATATCGTTTTGCGTGTTGTTTTTTCCTATTTGCACTTCATATCCGTTTGTGGTGGTGAAGTGAAGAGGGGAGGACTTGATATTTTTTTGCCCCGATATATTTTTCATTCTTGAAGCATATCCCGATAAATACAGCTCGTGACGTATCTGGGCAATATCGGCTTCGCCGTCGGCTTTCGTAAGGGAATCAAAAACGGAATAAATGTAGTCAAGCTCACGTTCGGCAATAGCTATCTGCTTTGCAAGCTCAACAGTAGCTGTTTTTAATTTTGAGTATTTTTTGTAATATTTCTGTGCATTTGACGACGGTGAAAGCTTGTTGTCAAGAGGTATTTTGATCTCAGGACAGTTTTCATCGTAATAATTTACAAGTACAGCTTCCGTCATTCCGCGTGATAAAGCGTACATATTAGCGGTTAAAAGATCGCCGTAAAGCTTGAAATTTTCCATTTCACGGCAGTCTATAAGCTCCTGCTTCTGTGATGCTATCTTGCGTTTAAGCCTTGATTCGGCGGCAGATAAAAGCTTGAAAACGTCAGATGCGGTCTGCTTTATACGCTCGTTTCGCTCTTTTCTTTCGTAAAAAGCATCGATAAGCTCACCGAAAGATGGATATCCTTCGTAAGAATATTCCGCGCCGTAATGTGTTATTGAAAGTACGGTGAAATCGCACGGCTTGCCTTTTGCATCCTTGAGCATGGTCGGGGTAAGAGTACCGCTTTTGGCTTTTTCGATGTACGATGAAAAGAAAAACCACATTTTTTCGGGATCATTACCCGAAAGACTGAATATTTCACGGCTGACTATCGGGGAAATTCCTTGATATGAGGACATAAAAAAGCTGTCGTTTATCTCATCTTTATCACAAACACAGGAAATAAACCCGCTTTTTGTTTCGCAAAGCGGATTTTTTTTATTTTGCGACGGCGGGAGTTCGTATATCATACCCGGTAAAAGCTGACGTTTTGAACTTGTCGTAAAGTCAACCGTTTTGATTACGTTTATTATTTTTTCATTTTCGTCGGTTAAAACAACGTTACTGCATTTACCCATTATCTCGGCATATAAATGCTTTTCGCAGGGAAATCCCATTTCGTCCGTCGTTGAAAAGGTAAGCTTTGCAGTACGGTCAAATTCAATTTGTTCAACCTTCGTTATTTTAGCGCCCGTCAGATGCTTTCGCATGTGCATACAGAAAGCGCCCGGTTCTTTCGGGTTTTCTTTTGTTATCTTTGTTAAATTTATCCTCGGTGTGTGAGCGGAGGCACAAAGAGAAAGCCTTAAATTTCCCGACAAAGAGTGTAACAGCAGAACAAGCTCGTCCTTCGTCGGCACGTACACCTTTTCGACTTTTGCGCCGATGACAGATGAGTTAAGCTCACTGACAACGCCTGACATCATTCCTCCGTCAAAGGGCATATTTAAGCACTCCTTCCTCGGGGTATATGACGGCTTCAATTCCGTCTATATCTTTTAGAATACCGTGTAAACATTCCTTTGATATTATTTCGGAATGATAGTGATCGGCGGCAATGCACCCGATCCCCGAGTCGTATGAGTCAAGTAAAGCGTGGTATTTTATTTCACCCGTTATAAACGTATCGGCACCGACCGATCTTGCACCTTCCGCACCTTCGCTGAAAGAACCGCTGACAAGAACGACCTTCTTTACGTATTCGTTGGGAGAAGCGTAAGTCGGTGCAGGGCATTTCGTCACTTCTTTGACTCTTTCAAGCATTGTTTCAAACAAAACGGGAGTGCTGTATTCACCCGTATATCCTATTCTTTCACCTTCAAAAATAAAAGGGGTGATCGTTGCAAAACCGAGCTTTTCAGCCGTTTTCATATTGATGCCATACTCCGATGCATCAAGCCTTGTGTGAAAGCTCATAAGGGCAATGTTCTCACGAATAGCATACAAAGCGCGTGAAGATACCGCATCATCACCTTTAAGACTTGTCAAAGGCTTAAAAATAAGCGGATGGTGTGCAATAACGGTGTCAAAACCGTTTTCCTTTGCATATTTTAAAACGCTTTCCGTTATGTCAAGCGCAATAAGCACTTTTTTGCTTTCGTGCATAGGACTCGGTAAAACCGAAATTCCGTCATTGTCCCAGGCACAGCAAAGACTTTCGGGAAGCACTTTTTCTATTTTTTCATAAAGCTCTGTAGTAAGCATAATTTTCTCCATTTCAAATGATATTTTATTATACTACACAATTTGGAATTTTTCAACTCGTATTTGTAATTTTGTATTCGGTTGTTTATTTAAGAAAAACGAGCTTATATAACGGTAATAATCCAATTTATTCACAAAATAGTATTTGACAATTACATATATAAAGTAGTATAATACTATGAATAATAGTATTTTTTATAAATCGGAGGGTGTATGCGTATTTTGGGGATCGACCCGGGGCTTGCCATTGTCGGCTACGGAATTGTCGATTATCATATGAACAGCTTTCGCACGATATCGTACGGTGCGATAGAAACGCCCGCCGGTGTTGACGTTGAAGTGCGTATTGAAATGATATACGATGCACTTTGCGAAATAATAAACAAATATTCTCCTACGGATATGGCAGTTGAAGAATTGTTTTTTAACACGAACCAGAAGACAGCCATCGCCGTTGCCGAAGCAAGAGGCGCTATCTTACTTGCAGGTATAAAAAACAAGCTTATGATATACGAATATACGCCACTGCAGGTAAAGCAATCCGTCGTCGGCTACGGACGGGCTGAAAAACAGCAGGTAATGGCGATGACGATGTCAATTTTAAATCTCAAAAAAATGCCGAAGCTTGATGACACCTCCGATGCTTTAGCCATAGCCGTCTGCCACGGCCACACGTGCGGCTCGGGAATCAAGCAATATTACAACGAAAAAAAGAAAAAACTGCTTTAGGTGGATTATGTTTTACTATATAAAAGGAACACTCGTTCATACCGATTTTTCAAGTGCCGTTATAGACACGGGCGGCGTGGGATATAAAATGACTGTAAGCGCATCTACTTTATCACAGATAGCCTCTTTGAAAAATGACGTTAAGCTTTATACTTATATGGCTGTGCGTGAGGATGCAGTCGATCTTTTCGGTTTTTATACCCTTGAAGAGCTTTCGCTTTTCAAGCTTCTTATAACTGTTTCGGGTGTCGGTCCGAAAGCGGCAATGGGCGTGCTTTCCGCATTCACCCCCGAAAGATTTGCCATCGTCGTCGGAAATGAAGACGTCAAGGCTTTGTCGAAAGCAAACGGCGTCGGCGCAAAAACGGCAGCAAGGATAATACTTGAGCTTAAAGACAAGGTGGCAAAGGAGATAACGTCGTCAAAGTCGGTACAGATCACGACAGGCGGTGCCGTAACGGATGCACTGAACGCACTTATGGTACTCGGTTACACGAAAGCGGAAGCGACGACCGCCCTTTCGGGAATAGCTCCGTCCTTATCGCTTGAAGATATGATAAAAGAAGCCTTGAAAAAATTGATGAAATAAAGGATAGAATATGCCCGATTACGAAGAATTTGTAAGTGAAGATTTTGATTCACGGCTCGTTGACGTAGAATATTCGGAAACTGATTCGGAAAACGAAGTAACGCTTCGTCCCGAAACCCTTGATGAATATATCGGTCAGACCAAGGTTAAAGAAAATCTCAGAATATATATAAATGCCGCAAAGTACAGAGGGGACAGCCTCGACCACACACTTTTGTACGGTCCTCCCGGACTCGGTAAAACGACTCTTTCGCAGATAATTGCAAACGAGATGAACACCTCAATAAGGATAACGTCAGGTCCTGCAATAGAAAAACCGGGTGATCTTGCTGCGCTTTTGACAAACCTCAACGAAGGCGACGTGCTTTTTATTGATGAGATACACAGACTTCCGAGAACGGTCGAAGAAATACTGTATCCCGCAATGGAGGATTTTTCACTTGATATAATCATCGGCAAAGGACCTGCCGCGCGAAGCATCAGAATGCCTTTGAAGCATTTTACTTTGATAGGCGCTACAACGAGAGCAGGACAGCTTACAACGCCTTTGCGCGACAGATTCGGCGTTTTGATGCGCCTTGAGCTGTATACCCCCGAGGAGCTTGCGACGATCGTTACACGCAGTGCCGGAATACTGAATATAAAAATTTCCGAAAGCGGTGCAAAGGAGATTGCCAAACGATCGAGAGGTACTCCGAGAATTGCAAACAG